>JALVAI010000487.1 GCA_027011235.1 Desulfobulbaceae bacterium | reverse complement strand
AGAAATGGTTTCCGGGGTGATTTCCAGCGGCAGAAAAGGGGCCTTGGTGGTGCCGATCCCATGTTCACCGGACAGGGTTCCGCCAAGTTGAATGACCGCTTCAAAAAGTCGTTTTTTTGCTTGCCGGGCACGGGAATATTCATCGGTATTGTTTTTATCGAGCATGATATTGACATGGATATTGCCGTCACCGGCATGGCCAAAGGTCAGGATTGTCAGCTCCATCTCCCTCGCCAGTCCGGTTGTCAGGCGGACCAGATCGGGAATTTTTGATCTCGGCACCACCACATCCTCGCTTATCTTGTGGGGTTTCAGGGCAAAGGTGGCCGGTGAGATGGCCCTTCTTGCCAGCCAGAGTTCCTCCCGCTCCTCTTTGGTTTTTGCCTCCCTCAGCATTACCTGCCTGTTTTCAAGAAAGGTGCGCAGCCTTTGCCCCTGGCGCCGGACCTCATCAACACTGCCGTCAATCTCAAGCAGGAGCAGGGCCCTGGTCTTCTCCGGCAGGGGAGTGGGCAACCGGTCGCGAATAACCCCAAGGGCGGTCTGATCCATGTATTCCAGGGTACAGGGCATGATACCGGCGGCCAGGATTCGGGCCACCAGGTCAACCGCCTGTTTGATGGAATCAAAGAGGAGGAGGAAGGTCTTTTTGGCCTCGGGCAGGGGCAGCAGGCGGAGAATGAGCTTGGTGAAAACCGCCAGCGTACCTTCGGAGCCGACCAGGAGATGGGTGAGGTCATAGCCGGTGACGCCCTTTTCGGTGCGCACGCCGGTGGTGATAACAGCGCCGGTCGGGAGTACGGCCTGGCAACCGATGATATAATCCCTGGTAACGCCGTATTTGACGGCGCTCGGCCCACCCGCGCATTCAGCGGCATTGCCGCCCAGGGTGCAAAACTTGAGACTGGCAGGGTCGGGTGGATACATCAGGCCCTGGCGGGCAAGTTTTGCCTGCAGTTCCCCGGTGATGACCCCTGGTTCGACAACAGCGATCATGTTTTCCGGGTCTATTTCAAGTATCCTGTTCATCCTGCTGGTCGCAAGGACCAGGCCGCCGCAGGTCGGCACGGCGCCGCCGGTCATGCCCGAGCCTGCGCCGCGGGGCACGACCGGAAAGTTGTGCTTGTTGGCCAGTTTCAGAATTTGGGCAATTTGGCCGCTGGTTTCCGGAAAGGCAACGGCCTGGGGGACGATATCGCCGCCGCTGCCGTCAAAGCTGTAGCAGGTCAGATCCTCGGGTTCGGTCAACAGGTGTTGCCGGCCAAGGATGTCTTGTAAACGCTGGAGAGTTTCTTTGCTGAGCATGCCCCTATTATAGACGGTAACTGGTAAATGCGCCGCATTTTTCCTCTTTTTTCCGCCCTGCGGCTACGCATCAGGTGTCTCTTTCCGGGGACTGAAGATTTTTTTCATGTCAGCAGGGGGTATTTTCCTTTCCGTGTATGAGTGGGCAGGCGCTGGTCAACGGTTTTGCAGCTCTTAGAGAAAATTGTTCCTACGATATGTTAGGGGAGATTCCGGAACCCTGGATGAAGATTGTCGTGATCACCATGTCCGTGACCGGAGGAATGGATTTCATACCCGCGAAAGCATTGCCGGACCACCTTGCTTCCCCGAAGTGTTTCCCTGGCCAGACAGTTTTGGTGTTTTGTTGAGAGACTTTTTGGCTAATATATTGAAAAAACAGAATAATTATCATTGGCATGCTGCTTGCTTTGCTGATGGCATACGGACGCTATGGAACGTGTCCGCAATCGTTTTGGCCAAAAACGAATGGAAAGAAAAAACACTTGAAACACTTTAGGAGGTATGACGATGTTAAAAAAAGTAATTCCCGCAATTCTGGTTTCCCTGTTTGCCGTTTCCGCGTTTGCCGCTGCTCCGACCTTTAAAACCATTGATGCCGATCAGAACGGTATGCTTTCAAAGGGTGAGGCGCAGGCTGCCGGAATCAGCAAAGAGCTTTTTGTCAAGGCCGATGCCAATGCCGACGGCAAGCTGAGTCCGGAAGAGTATGCAACCCTGATAACCAAGGACAAAAAATAAGGAGGGCATGGTTTCCGGAAGGCGCATTTTTCCAGAGCTTTCGGAGAACCTCTGATGAATATAACGGTTGTTTTCCCCCTGTCGGTTGTCGGCAGGGGGATTTTTTTGTACGCGGTTATTCCTGGACGTGGATCAGGCCGTGATTTCAGGGTTTGTCAGGATTTGCAGCGGATCGCCTGTGATACATGGGGATCAGGTGGTTCAGGAACCTGGATCGTGCTCAATGTGTAAACCTGTGCTGCCCGCCGGTGCGCAGGTTTTTTTATTGCCTTTCACCTGTTATCTCTATACCTTGGTCAGAGGATGAGATGCGCGTTTGCAAGCGGATGAAATTTTCTTGGGAGAGAATATGAAAAAAATACGACTGGCCCTGATCGCGGGCGGTACATCCGGTGAGCGCCAGGTGTCCCTGGACGGGGCCGCCGGAGTGGAAAAGGCGCTTGATCCCGCAAGGTATATCGTTACCCGTTATGATCCGGCAACCGATCTTGCGCAACTGACCATTGATGCCGCAGACATTGACGCGGCCTTTATTCTTCTCCATGGCCTGCACGGCGAAGACGGGACTGTGCAGGGATTGCTCGAGCTTTTGGGCATTCCCTACCAGGGGTCCGGGGTGCTGGGCAGTGCCATGGCCATGGATAAAAATCTGGCCAAGACCATGTATCGCCTGCACGGCCTGCCAGTGGCGGATTGGGAAATGGCGACTGTGGCCGATATTGATGAACCGGCTCGGATCCTTGACCGGTTGCGGCTGCCGCTGGTGATTAAACCGGTCCGGCAGGGATCATCCCTGGGCATGTCCATTGTCCGGCAGCCGGAAGAGCTGTCCACGGCCCTGGGCAAGGCGTTTCAGTATGACCGGGAGGTCATGGTGGAGGAGTTTGTCCAGGGGCGGGAGATTACCGTTGGCGTCCTTGGTAATGATAATCCTGAGGCCCTGCCGCTGGTCGAGATCATACCGGATAAGCGTTTCGACTTTTTTGATTATGAGGCCAAGTATAAAAAAGGTGCCAGCCGGGAAATATGTCCGGCCAATGTCAGCGACACCATTTGGGACAAGGCGCAGCAATACGCCCTGGCAGCGCACCGGGCACTGCAACTAAGCGGCTACAGCCGGACGGACATGATCATTGCCAGAGATGATCTGGTGCTACTGGAAACAAACACCATCCCCGGCATGACCCCGACCAGTCTGCTGCCACAGGCCGCCGCAGTTCATGGCCTTGATTTTCCGGACCTTCTTGATAAGTTGATAGAGCTGGGGATCGAACGTGCAAAGACGCAAACGCTTAATCGTTTGAACGCTTAAACGCTTAAACGCTTAAACGCTTAAACGCTTAAACGCTTGCACGCTTAAACGCTTGAACGTTTGAACCCTTCAGCCGCCAAACCGTTGTTCAAAATAGGGGGCAAGGACTTCGGGCAGGGCCACGCTGCCGTCTTGTTGCTGGTAATTTTCCAGGATGGCCAGCAGGGTGCGGCCAACGGCCAGTCCGGACCCGTTGAGAGTGTGCACCAGGCGGCTCTTTTTTTCTCCCTGCGGTCGGTAGCGGATACCGGCCCGTCTGGCCTGAAAATCCAGAAAGTTTGAACAGGAGGAAATCTCCCGGTAGCAGTTCTGGCCCGGCAGCCAAACCTCGATATCATAGGTCTTGGTCGCGGAAAAGCCCAGGTCGCCGGAACAGAGGGTGACCACCCGGTACGGCAGCTTGAGGAGCTGCAAAACCTCTTCCGCATCGGCCAACAGCTCTTCCAGTTCATCCCGTGAACTTTCCGGAGTGGTGAACTTGACCAGCTCCACCTTGTCAAACTGGTGCTGGCGGATCAGGCCCCGGGTGTCCTTGCCGTAGGAACCGGCCTCGGACCTGAAACAGGGGGTATAGGCGGTGTATTTGATCGGCAGATCGTCCTCTTCCAGGGTTTCGCCGGCAAAAATATTGGTCACCGGCACCTCGGCGGTCGGGATCAGCCACAGGTCCCAGTCTTCGATTTTAAAGAGATCTTCTTTGAATTTGGGCAGTTGGCCGGTGCCGGTCAGCGCCCTGGCGTTGACCATAAACGGCGGCAGGACCTCGGTGTATCCGTGTTTCTGGGTGTGCAGGTCCAGGAAAAAATTGATCAGGGCCCGTTCAAGCCGAGAGGCAAACCCTTTGAGCAGGGCAAACCTGGCCCCGGCCAGTTTGGCCGAGGTTTCAAAGTCAAGAATGCCGAGGGCCTCGCCTATCTCCCAGTGTGGTTTGGGTTGGAAATCAAACTGTGGCGGTTCCCCCCATTTTCGTATCTCGACATTATCACTGTCGTCCGTGCCCCGTGGAACGGAGTCATCGCAGAGGTTTGGGATGGCAAGGACGATCTCGTCGAGTTGACTGCGAATATCGGCAAGCTCTGTGTCAAGTTTTTTGATCCTTGCCGACACATCACGCATTTCCAGAATCAACGGCTCGGCCTTTTCATGTTCCCCCGCCTTTTTAAGGGGAGCGATCTCCCTGGATACGGTGTTGCGTCTGTTCTTGAGCTGTTCCACTTCAGCAAGCAGGGCCAACCGTTTGCTGTCGATCTCGCTGAAGCGGTCAATCAGTTCAGGTCCCATGCCCCTGTGCAGGCATTTTTCCCGGACAAGTTCTCTGTTTTCCCGGATAAATCGAAGTTCAAGCATGATGATTGGTGTGGATTTTGGTTGAAGAGGGTGTCCTGACGGCCACGGTATTATCAATGATCAGCGGGCCGATGTCAATCGTCAATCCTCTTTCAATTGCTTTTCAGGGTCTGGTTTGCTACCTTTGATCGGAAGAAAAATCATTCAACGTCCCATTTCCGGAGAGCCGTGCGTAACAATCTGGTCATATTCATCAGCGAGCTGCACAAGTCGGCCCGTCTGCTGCTCATAAGCGTGGTCATACTCACGGTTGTCCTGTTCTTTCTTTCCAGCGGCCTGATCGTTTCCCTGCAAAACCATCTCCATGAAAAGCTCTATTTTTTTTCCGTTGCCGGCCCCTTCCTTGCCCATGTCAAGGTGGCGTTTTTCGGCGCCCTGTACCTTCTGATGCCCCTGCTTACCTATGTTCTGTGGCAGGCCATGGGAAAACCCTTTGGCGTCACCGGCCGGCGTTTATACCTGTTTGTTGCCGCCACCTGCCTGCTGTTCTATGCGGGAACCATTTTCTGTTATATGGTGACCCTGCCCTTTGGGGTGAAATTTCTGCTCGGTTTTCAGTCAAAAGACTTAAAGGCTGTGATTTCTATTGGCCGTTTTGTCAATTTTGTCACCATTTTCATCCTGGCCTTCGGCGTTATCTTTGAACTGCCGGTTTTTATGATTTTCAGCAACCAGGTGGGGCTGATTTCCCGTGAGGCCTTTGAGCGGAACAGGCGTTTTGCCATTCTCGGTATCGCCATCCTGGCGGCGGTGCTGACCCCAACCCCGGATGCGGTCAATATGGCCCTGATGGGCGTCCCGCTGTATATGCTCTATGAGGCGGGTATCCTGATTATCCGCCTGCTGGCAACAGGCAGTGGCGCCAGCCGGAATCTGCAGAAAGAGGACAGAAAAGACGGCTCCGGCCGGTGAGGGGATTTCGGGATTGATCAACCATACTCGGTACAGGTTATATTGTTTTCAAGGAGCAGGGCCGCGGTGACCCCGACCGGGTCGCCGATGCCGCAGGAGGGGCTGCCGGATTTGAGCAGGGCATGGGTGATATTCTGGGCGCGGGCGATTTTCAGCACCTGCTCGGCGCCGCGGATAAACGCGGCGCTGACATCATGACCGTTTGCATCGATGACCCGGGCCTTGCCTGCCAGCACCCAGTGGCCGTCACCGCCGACAAGATCGGCTGGTGTTCTCGGGGTGGGCAGACCACCGAGCTGCTCGGGACAGACAGGCAGCCAGCAGCGGTCTTCGAGGTGCCGCAGGCAGTGGGTGTCCGGTTTGTATCTGCCGTCATAGCGGGTGCACAACCCGACCAGGCAGGCACTGACCAGGCATTTTTCAGCAGAGTTTATCATTTCGTCGTTTTGAAAAAAAAACACCATGACCAGGCAGCGGAAAAACAGGCTCAGTCGACAGGAACGCAAACGATTGCACAGGATTATTCTCCTGGTGGCAACAGTTGTTATCCTGTTACTGCTCTTCCTGCCGGGTCACAGTCTGATGAGTTATTACCGGCTGCGCAGGCAGGTCTCCGCTTTGACGCTGCAAAATCAGCGGCTTGAAAAGCGGAACCGGGAACTTGCCACCGAGATTGAACGGCTGCGGACCGATGATGCCTATCTCGAAGAACTGGCCCGGAAAAAATATGGCCTGCTCAAGGACAATGAAACCGTCTATGAGTTCAAGACCAGGAAGAAAAAAAGCAAATAGTTGTCGAGGAGACGAGGTGTTATAATTACCGGCCACACGGGCCGGAGACCTGTCACGCTCACGAAAATCCGGATTTTGAGGAGCATCCGGAAAGGGCACCGCCTGGAATGGCCGCCTTGGCCGAACCCATGCGAAAGTTGGAGGCGGAGATGGTTTTGGCTACCTTCATGCTCCCGCATTTCGGGCATTTGGCCGGCTCGTCGGCGTGGGCCGAGGTGGTCAACACTTCAAAATGGTTTTTGCAGTCACGGCAGACATATTCATAAATAGGCATGGTCTACTCCTGAGTATTTCGGGACCAACCCCGGTGTGGTTTCGTCCGGGAATTGCCGGGATGTTCCCGTCTATGATTTTGACGCTCTCTTGATTTGGATGAAAATAAGCATTGGATAACGAGTTGTCAGCAAAAAAAAATAATCAGCTTGGGAAAAGGGACAGCCCGGCGAAGGTTGACCCTCTTTTGCTGGGAGAGTTGACCATGCGGGTGCGGGACCTGCTGCGCTTTCACTCCAGTGTTGGCATCACCCATTATCCGCGGAAAGAACAACTGCAGCGGCTTTTTTTATCAGATTCTTTGGGTGGTGGCAGACCAAGGCGGAGACCGGGTGCGGCAACAGTCCGGCGGCAGGGTCGGGGCCCACAGCTCTCCATAGCCATGATACAGCAACAGATTGGTGACTGCGGACAGTGCGGAAACAAGGGCCATCGTTTGCGTCAGCTACCAGGTCGGGGGCCGGACCAGCCCCGTCTGATGGTGGTCGGAGATTTTCCAGGTTCACCAGAAGGTGCCGGAGCTGACGGGGCCATCTTCGGAACAGCGGAAGATGACATGCTCCGGAAGATGATGGCAGCCATCAAGCTATCCATGGAGGATGTGTATGTCTGTAACCTGGTCAAGTGTATTCTCCCGGACGGGCCACCGGACAGGGAATGCGCCCTTCGCTGTTTTGCCCACCTGAAACAGGAAATTGCTGCCTTGCGGCCCGCCTTTATCCTGGCCATGGGTGAGTTGCCAGCCTCTTTGCTCACCGGCTCCAACGCTCCGCTGGTCCGGTTGCGGGGCCGTTTTTATTCCTATGGAGGCGCCGGTGGTGTTTCGGTCCGGATCATGCCCACCTTTCATCCCCGTTTTCTTCTCCGGCATACGGAGATGAAACAGATGGTCTGGCAGGATCTGCAGATGCTGCAGCGTCAGCTTGCCGGGTGAATCTCCCCGGAAAAAGGATATTGCAACCATGTTGTGGCAAAGAAATAATTACCTGATTATCACTAAAGCTCAGCATGATGGTGCCTTGAATAAAATCAGGCATAAGCACTGCTGAATACAATTTGAGATTATAACTGTAGCGCTGTTATTCCCCGTAGCCAGGCAATGGTGGTAATCAAAAAATAATTATATCTGCCGGTTCTTTTTTATACCTGGCCGGAATTGTGAAAATGTGATAGCGTGGGTCGCTTTTTCCATGATCAATATCTGCAAAGGAGAACAACATGGCTGTTTATGAAATCAATCATCCGCTGATTCGCCATAAGCTGGGGTTATTGCGGGAAAAAAATATTTCTACCAAGGATTTTCGTGACCTATCGTCCGAGGTTGGCATGTTGTTGACCTACGAGGCCACCCGTGACCTGCCCGCCGAGAAGGTGACCATAGAGTGCTGGTCCGGCCCGGTCAAGGTGGAGCGGATCAAAGGGAAAAAGATCACCATTGTCCCGATCCTGCGTGCCGGCATCGGCATGATGGACGGAGTGCTGCAGGCCATTCCCAGCGCCAAGGTGTCGGTGGTGGGATTGTACCGTAATGAGGAGACCCTGGAACCGGTCACCTATTTTGAAAAACTGGTGCAGGATATTGACCAGCGCAAGGCCATGATTCTCGATCCCATGCTGGCCACCGGCGGGACCCTGGTGGCAACGGTGGACATGCTTAAACGCGCCGGGTGCAGGGATATTATCGGAATTTTTCTTGTGGCGGCACCGGAAGGGATCGAGCGGATGAAAAAGGCACACCCCGATGTTGATATTTACGTTGCCGCTATTGATGATCATCTCAACGGGGACGGTTATATATTACCGGGCCTGGGTGATGCCGGAGATAAAATTTTCGGGACAAAGTAACAGCTGCGGCCGGCAGGCAATGGCCCGGTTTGTTACCTTTATCATTTTCAGGACCGGGTTCTGGAACAAACGAGAACAATAAAGGAGAGAACATGGAGGAGAAAAGCGAGACAATGACAGTCGTCCGGCAGGCGGTTATCGGCATGCAGATGCTTTGCGTGGCCTTTGGCGCCCTTGTCCTGGTGCCGATTCTAACCGGGCTTGATCCCAGTGTCGCCCTGTTTACCGCCGGTGTCGGTACCTTGATCTTCCAGGTAGTTACCAGAAGAAAGGTACCGATATTTCTGGCCTCTTCCTTTGCCTTTATCGCTCCCATCATCTACGGCGTCAAGACCTGGGGGATACCGGCCACCCTCTCCGGCCTGCTGGCGGCCGGGCTGGTATACCTGCTTCTTTCCGGCCTGATAATGGTGCGGGGCCGTTCAATAATCAAAAAAATTCTGCCCCCGGTTGTTGTTGGTCCGGTCATTATGGTGATCGGGCTCAACCTGGCGCCGGTGGCCGTGCATCTGGCCATGGGCAAAACCGGTGACGGCACCACGGTGCTGGTGGCCCAGGGACCAGCGCTGGTCGTTGCTCTCAGTTCTCTTTTGGTAACGGTTCTCGCAGTTCTGCTCGGCAGGGGCATGGTTCGTCTGCTGGCCATTTTAATCGGGATCGGGGCCGGGTATATTGTTGCTCTCTTTTTTGGCCTGGTCGATTTTACCCCGGTACTCAAGGCGCCGTTTTTCTCTGTTCCCGCCTTTGTCTTTCCCAAGCTCAACTGGCAGGCGGTCTTTTTTATTGTGCCGGTGGCCATTGCGCCTGCCATCGAACATATCGGTGATATGCTGGCGATCAGCCATGTGGTGGGAGAAGATTTTCTGGAGAAGCCGGGCCTGCACAGGACACTTCTTGGCGACGGCCTGGCCACTTCCTTTGCCGCCATGGTCGGCGGCCCGCCAAACACCACCTATTCCGAGGTGACCGGGGCCGTGACCCTGACCCGTGCCTTTAATCCGGCCATCATGACCTGGGCTGCCCTGACGGCCATAGTCCTCTCGTTTTCCGGGACCCTGGGGGCGATCCTCGGTACAATACCCACCCCGGTCATGGGCGGGATCATGACCCTGCTCTTCGGTACCATCGCCACCATCGGTATGAACAGTCTGGTCAGGGAGGGCACCGATCTTGCCCAGCCGCGAAACATGATCATCGTCTCCCTGATTCTGGTCTTTGGTATCGGTGACATGGCGTTTGGTTATGCCGATTTCATGGTCAGGGGTATCGGTCTGGCCGCCATTGTCGGGGTGGTGCTCAACCTGCTGCTACCCAGGAAAATTAAAGCCTAAACCGGCCAGTAGTTTTTTTCCGGAAGGCTGTCAGTTTATTTTTATCTATTGGCGACGACGAGTTGCTTGCGGAAGGAACAGTTTTTTGTATTTGTTTTTTTGCGTGGGTTCAAAAAATTGTATTGGTTTTTTGGGCCGGGTGCATTATTATAGTAGTAACCAATGAACCACTCTAACCAATGCGCGTCTGATGAAAATTCACACTCTCTCGATATATGTTCTGGCGCTTGTTGCCATGCTGGCGCAAAGCAGTCCGCTGCGGGCGGAGAGTGATGATCTGCCCCTGTGGGACAGCGCCGTTAACAGGCTGCTTGCCGCCGGCCTGTACGGGGTTGATGTGGGAAAAACTCCGGCCGTGCGGATTACAAATTCCAGAGACCTCTATAAGGGACTGGCCGCGGACAAGGCCCGCCTGAATGGCCAAAGTATCACCTTTTCCTATGAAGGTTCATCCGGGCTGCTTGGTTTTTCGGCAGGATATATCTATACCTCCGGCGCTGTCGAAGGTAACCTTGGCGCGGTGTACCTGGGGCTTGATGATCCCATGGGGTTTAATGCTTTCGATAACAGCAGGTCCTGGTATCTCACCCTTGATCTGTCCACCTCCTACAAACCCTATGATGACATAGTTCTCGGTCTGGCCGGCAAGACCATGCTTATGGATGATCCCTACAGCCTCGGTAACGGCCGCATCTTTTCTTTTTTGTTGAACATGCCTGTCTCCTATAAAAAATATATTACCATAACCCCGGAGTTGCAGTGGTCCCGGACCCTGCCAGGTCAGGATGGGGAGTTCTCAGCCTTTCGGGCGAGTTCCGGCCAGGAGACTGCGGGAAAGGATATCCTGTACGGCGGTGTTTCCATCAGTTTTTCATACTGATTTCTCTTTGTTTCCCGATTATCGTCATCACAGCTCCCCCTGTCCATTCCATGCCCGGACCCTGTTTGTGAATAACTGTTCCGGAAATTTTCTATCTTCCCTGCTGCCTTTTTTCAGCGCCTGATCCTTTTCCGTCCAATGCAGAGGCATCATCGTATTCTTCTTCTGGTTTCGATCGGTGTTTTCATGTCGACCATGGACAGCTCCATGGTCAACGTGGCCCTGCCAACCTTGATGAAGGTGTTTGGCGGCTCATTGGCGATGACGGAATGGGTGGTCCTTATGTATCTGTTGACCGTCACAGTGACCCTGCTGTTCTGGGGTTCCCTGTCAAGCAGTATCGGCCAGGGGCGTTTGTATAGCCGGGGTATTGCGTTTTTTACCGCAGGCTCCCTGTTCTGTTCCCTTGCCCCCTCACTTGGATTTCTGATCGGGGCACGCTTTGTCCAGGCCACCGGCGCAGCCATGATGATGGCCATGGGGCCGGCCCTGATCAACAGCAGCTATCCTCGCAAACATCTCGGAAAAGGACTGGGAATGGTCGGAATCGCCACCTCCCTGGGACTTATGACCGGGCCGGTACTCAGCGGCCTGTTGCTACGCTGGTCCCATTGGCGTTTTATCTTCCTGGTGACGGTTCCGGTCGGCCTGCTGGTGTATATCTTTTTCGGCAAGACATTGACCTCTGTCGGCAGTCCGGCCCGTCCGTTCGATGGCATACGGAGATTTGATCTGGCAGGAGGCGGTCTGTATCTGCTGGCCGTAACCGCGACCGTTGTTCTGCTCACCTCTGCCGGCAAGGGCTGCTGTGGACACTCTCCCTTTCCCTGGTCATGGTACATCCTGCCCGCGGTTCCGCTTCTCTGGTTGTTGTTTGTTGTTCATGAACTGCGGCAGAAGCGGCCCCTGCTGCCTGTTCGTCTTTTCCGGGACCGTTTTTTTGCCATGGCCATGCTCAGCGCCATGCTTTCCTTTGTGGTCCTGTTCTTTGTTCTGCTGCTGATGCCGTTTTACCTCAGTTCGGTGCGGGGTTTTCCACCGGACCAGGTGGGTTGGTTCATGATGGCGGTGCCGCTTTGTGTCTTTTTTGTGGCGCCGTTGGCCGGCCGGCTGCATGATAAAATCGGCGCCCGCATCATCGCCAGTACCGGTCTGTCCATCTGTCTGTGCAGTCTTCTCCTGTTGACCCGGCTGACCGCCGATACCCCCGCCTTCTATATCATTGCCGCCCTTGCCCTGCTCGGTGTTGGTCAGGCCATGTTCCTGGCCCCGAATTCAGCGGCTGCCCTTGCCGGGGTCGCCCATGATAAAAGCGGTATTACCTCAAGCCTGCTGGCAACAAGCAGAAACATGGGCATGCTTCTTGGAACGGCGCTGGCGGGATTTATCTTTGCCCATGCCTATGGAAACCTTACGGGCGGACTTGACATCAGGGAATATACTCCCGACCAGGTCATCCCGTTCATCGGGGCATTGCATCAGACCTTTGTGGTTGGCAGCTGGATCGGGCTGGCAGCGGTGCTGAGTTCTTGGCTGCGAGGACAGTCTCCAAACAGTGAATCTTCGGCCCTCTGATCGGTCAGCCGGTCGGCAGCCGGAGGATAAATCTGGTCCCGCCCGAGCTCCTGCGCTCAATGAGAAAGGAGCCCTGGTGGTCTTTGATGATTCGTTTGACCAGTGTCAACCCCATGCCGGTGCCGAATGTCTTGGTGGTGAAAAACGGGTCCGTGGCCAGTGCCAGGTGGGCATCGGCAATGCCGGGGCCGGTGTCTTCAAAAATTACCTCGATCATGTCTCCGGCAGGCGGGGTGACGGTGATTTCCAGGTTGCCGCCGTCGGGCATTGCCTCGATACTGTTGCGGATGAGGTGGACAAAGGCCTGATGCATGAGTTTGGGGTCAAGCAGGAGCCGGGGTTCCGGTTCGGGGATGACCAGGCCGTGACTGATATTTTGTTTTTTCATGGTCGAGTAATATAACATAAGCGACCTGGTCAGCAGCTCATGCAGGGAAACCGGTTTCTTCTCCGGCTGGACCGTCTCGACAAAGTTGAACAGGTCCTCCAGCGTTGTTTCGATTTTAATGACTTCGGAGGTCATCATGTTGAGAAATTTCAACCATTCCGGATCACTGGTTTTCCTGGCCAGCAGCCGGGCGGTGCCACCGATGGAGGTAATGGGGTTGCGAATCTTGTGGGCCAGTTGGGCGGCCATATGCCCGACCGCTGAATACCGTTCGGCTTCAATCAACAGGTCCCTGTTCTGTTCCAGTTCCCTGGTAACGGCCTTCAGTTCCCGGATTTGATTGTTCATGGCCATATACATGCGGCAGTGTTCAATGGCCAGGCTGGCTTGGGAGGCAAAGCTCTCCAAGTCCCGGATTCGGGATTTGGTAATAGGTTTTCCGGAAACAAAGTGGTCGGCAATGATGACACCAAGCGACCTGCCGGGCGAATAGAGGGGAACGATCACAAAGGATTCCTCCTCCAGCAGGCCAAGGAGTTCCGGTGGCACCGGCCAGCTGCTTTTGCCGTCGACCACCTGGATGGTTTTTCGTTTGCGGGCGGCTTGGATGAGGATATGATCACTCTGGTCCGCATCGATCCGCAGGGCCTGGACGATATGATTGACTGCGGAATTTTCGATGAAACTCTGTCCCCTGATGCGGTTGATCAGGTCCTCGAAACAGAGATCTTTTGCCTGTATATCGTGCCAAATCCGGGCGCCTTCTTCTCTGTTTCCCGGGCCGATGGCCAGTTTGCCGACAAGGGCCCCATCCTGTTCATCAAAGAGGGCGAGAAAGGCCCGGTTGAAGCGGAGTCCCTGTTCAGCGGTTATGCCGACCAGAATGGCGAGGAGAATCTCGTCCAGATCGGTCATGCTCAGGTAGGCGGTATTCATCTGCAGGGTCAGTTCATGGAGGAGCTGGTTCCTGAACCTTGCCTGTTCGATTTGTTGCTGATAGCGGCGATTGTTGATGGAAAGACGACGTTTTTCCAGGACGGTGTCCAGGGTGGCGAGCAGGACGGAAAATTTGATCGGCTTGGTCAGATAGTCGTCCGCACCTTTGCGAATACAAGCAAGGGCGGTTTCCAGGTCGGTCACGGCCGTGAGCATGATAACGGCCAGGTCGGGATGCTCTTTTTTAAGCTCGGGCAGCAGCTCCAGGCCACTTACATCCGGCAGGCCGATATCGAGCAGCACCAGGGCGATATTCTCCCTGTCGACAATCTGCCGTAACCGGGCGGCGGAACCGGCGCTGGTGCTGGGAAAACCATGTTCTTCAAGAAAATCCTGCAACAGAAGGACAAAATCGGGATAGTCGTCAACTATGAGGATTTTTTCATCCTTTTCCAGGTAGACCATTCTGTCTGTCCTGGACGCAACCGGGATATGTTGGAGATCAACCATCTAATTGTCAGGATACTGACGGGAAGAAATTTTGAGTCTTTTATGCAACCCTCCTTTTACCCTTGAAAAAAGCCACTGTCAAGCGTGGCTGCGACCAATCTCGGATTGCCGGCGAGCCGGAGGCATGGTAAGGAAGACGAGCAGGAGAATTTTTGGGAAAGAACAGTCACCAGGGGAAAAGGTTTTCATGCAGGCAAAAGACAGAAAAGAGGGGGGACAAACAGTCAGTGATGCCGAGCTCCTCCAGGTCATGGCCGATTTTCTCAACATGGGGCATGTGGAAAACATCGTTGCCATGTACCGGCAAGACAACCGCTACTATGACTGGACCGGTGATTTGCTGACTGATGAACGGTTTGCCGTCCGCCTTGGTGTCTCTGTTCTTTTTGAATATCTTGTTGAAGAGGATCCTGACAATGTCGCCCTGGCTGTGCCGTCACTTACGCGCCAGCTTGGCAATGAAAAAAGCTGGATCAGAGGTGAGGCAGCAAGCGTGCTGGGAATCATCGGCAGTCCAGAGGCCCTTGCTCGGGTGGAAACCATGCTTGATGATCCGGATGATCAGGTGGTGGAGGTTGCCCGTGATATTTTACAGCAGGCAGGGAAGGAGGGCTGACATGGCGACCGCGGTTTTTGCCCTCCTTGCAGGCATCCCTGTCTGTCCTGGAGTTCAGCTCCTTTTCAGGAGCGGCGGTTGATCGGGATGGAAAGGATTTTTGGCCCGACGGGAGCGCTTGCCCGCCATCTGCCCGGCTATGAGCCCAGGCCAGGCCAGCAGGAAATGGCAACGGCCATTGGTGAGCTGCTGTTCGATCTGGAAGATTCGGAAGATTCGGGTGCAGCGGCCATTTCCCTGGCCATCGAGGCGGAAACCGGTCTCGGCAAGACCCTGGCCTACCTGATTCCGGCGGTGTTGTGTGGAAAAAAAGTCGTGGTTTCCACCAATACCCGCAATCTCCAGGACCAGATTCTGGACCGCGAGATTCCCTTTATACGCCGATATATCGATCCCGAATTGAAGGCCATCTGTGTCAAGGGGCGCCAGAATTATCTCTGCCTCTACCGGTGGCACCAACAGTGCTCTGGAGACCAGGAAGAGCTGTTCACCGGTTCGGCGGCTGAAAGGATCAGAAGCTGGATCGACCAGACCCGTTTTGGTGATCGTGCCGAGCTGGACTGGCTCTCCGCCGCCTCACCGCTCTGGCGAAGGATCTGCTGTCAGTCCCATTTCTGCCTTGGCGGTGACTGCCCTGACGGACGCCGTTGTTTTCTCAACCGTCTGCGCCGGGAGGCGGCCTCCTGCCGAGTGCTGGTGGTGAATCATCATCTGCTGTTTTCCGACCTTGCCGTGCGACGGGGAGGTTATGGTGAGGTGTTGCCCCGGTACGAGGTGGTTATCTTTGATGAGGCGCACCATGTGGAAAAAGTGGCCACCCGCTTTTTTGGCCGTTCATTTTCCCGCTACCAGGTCAAGGATCTGGTGGCTGACATTGAACGAAGTTCCACCGAGGGACTGGAGCCGGTGCAGCGGCGGGAACTGTTGCAAAAGATCAATGGCCTGGCCGGCCGCATGGAGCAGTTTGCAGCTCTGTTCCCGGCCAGACGGGGACGGTTTCCCTTAGGCGAGCTGCTGCGGGCCTCATCGTCGCTGATGGAAAAACGGGACATGCTGCTGTCGGCCTTTACTGCTTTGGCCGATACCCTTGAGGGTTGCGGGCAGGGCAGGGAACCATGGACCCAGTATGGGGTTCGCTGCCGGGACCTGAAAATCGAGCTCCAATCTATCTGCGCGGAGTCATTTGATGACCTGCCGGAGGATGAAGTTCAGTATGTGCACTGGTTTGAACGGCGGGAGAAAAACCTTGTTTTGTCAGCCACGCCCGTTGACGTTGCCACCGAGCTCCAGG
>JALVAI010000486.1 GCA_027011235.1 Desulfobulbaceae bacterium | reverse complement strand
TCCTGAACCAGGGCCTTGCAGGTCCTGTTTTTGCAGTCCAGGGCCCGCAAGGGGTTGGTTTCCAGCCGGCGCCGGCAGTCGGAACAGAGCGATTCCCTGTGCTGATCGAGGTATGCGATGAGTTTGTCCCGAAATGCGGGCCGACAGGCCGGGCAGCCCAGGGAGTTGATCTCCAGGCTGACCCTGATTCCAAGGGTGTCCAGCAGCATCTGCCCCATGGCCATCAGTTCGGCGTCCACCTGGGGCTCGGTGGCACCGATCACTTCCACGTCCATCTGGTGAAATTGCCGGAGACGTCCCTTTTGCGGGCGTTCATGCCTAAACATCGGCCCGATGGTGTACAGGCGGTGTACCGGTTGTTTGACATGCAGACCATGTTCAATAAAGGCGCGCAGAATCGAGGCCGTGGCTTCGGGGCGCATGGTTATCCCCTTGTCGACAAAGGTGTACATCTCTTTTTCGACAATATCGGTCGCCTCACCGATGGAACGGGCAAAGAGTTCGGTCTTTTCCAGAACAGGGGTGCGGATTTCCCGCATACCAAACCGGGCAAAGATGTCACGGGCGGTCTTCTCAATCATCTGCCAGCGCAGCGCATCATCGGGCAGGATATCTTTAAAGCCGTTAACGGCTTTGATTTTCACAACAATTTCTCCTTGCGATCAACAGGTTTTCAGCCGGTGCAGGCTGTTTTTCGGTCCCGATTTTATCCGGCAGTCGAAAAATTCTAAATTTACTCGGAAAAGAGGTGAAAAGTCAAGCCGATGTGGAAATTATATGGTATAATAATTTTTTTTACGTTTTTTTACGTTGAAATCTCTCGGTCCGGTCTTGACAAAGGGGGCCGGGCACGGCATTATCAGCCAGTTCGTTTTCCTGTTGCCTAAAGTGAAATAGATGAAACTTCCAGAACTTAAAATCGGACCATTTGTTGCCCGCATACCTCTTATCCAGGGAGGAATGTCGGTGCGAGTCTCGACCTCGGCCCTTGCCGTTCCCGTTGCCGAATGCGGCGGCATCGGCACCATAGGCGGTTCGGGAATTCCCGTACCCGAGTTGCGCGAGGACATCCGCAGGGCAAAAAAGGCGACGGATGGCATTATTGCCGTCAATATCATGTACGCCATGAAGGATTTTTACGAGCTGGTGATGGGCTCCATTGAAGCCGGCGCTGACATGATTATCACCGGTGCCGGCTTTTCCCGGGATATTTTCAAGATAGGGAAAAAATACGATATTCCGATTGTCTCAATTGTCTCCTCGCCCGCTTTTGCCCGTCTTGCCGAAAAACTGGGCGCCGCCGCCATCATTGTCGAGGCGGCCGAGGCAGGCGGTCATCTTGGTACGGACAAGCTGTTGCGCGACATCTTCCCGGCGATCCGCAAGGTGGTGTCCAAGGTGCCTCTTATTGCCGCAGGCGGTATCACCAATGGTTTTGAAATGGCGGAGATAATGGATAAATTCGGCGCTGACGGCATCCAGATCGCCTCCCGTTTTGTCCTCTCCAAGGAGTGTTCCGTCTCCGAGAAATTCAAAGAGGCCTTTCTCAAGGCAAAAAAAGAGGACATTGTTCTTGTCCAGTCGCCGGTCGGCATGCCGGGCCGGGCCATCAAGACGCCCTTTATTGAACAGATGGAGCGGGGTGAGGATGTTTCAGCCAAAAAATGTAAATTCAAGTGTTTGAAAAAATGCTCTTACAAGTATTGTATCAATGACCGTTTGACCGCCTCCTGCACCGGTGATGTGGAGAACGGCCTGGTTTTTTCCGGGGCCAATACCTGGAAGATGAATGAAATATTGTCGGTGCGGGAAATCTTTGATCGTTTTGTCAGCCAGGCGGAATCCGTGTACAAGGAAGCAAAGTAATGGCTGCTGGTCGAATCCGGGACTGTAAATTAGATGGGTATTGAATCGACCGGCTGCACCGAGGAACAACAGTCAGGCCCTGGAATACGGGCCACGATCATTCCGGAAGGCGACCATCCCATCCGGCCCGCTGATCTGGACCGTGAGGCGCTGAAGGTGCTGTACCGGCTGCGGGATGCCGGTTTTTCCGGCTACCTGGTCGGGGGCGGCGTTCGTGATCTCTATCTTGGCAAACAACCCAAAGATTTTGATATCTCCACCAATGCCCGGCCCGGCCAGCTCAGGCGCCTGTTTCGGAACAGCCGCACCATCGGCCGCCGTTTCCGGCTGGTCCAGGTCTTTTTCCGGGGCAACAAGATCATAGAGGTCTCCACCCTCCGCTCCCAGAGTGAATATGGGCACCAGGATACCAGGGTCCTGCCGGCCAATAATACCTTCGGCACCCTGGAAGAAGACGCCTTTCGCCGTGATCTGACGATCAACTCCCTGTTCTACGAAATCGACACCAGGACCATCATCGATTATGTCGGCGGCGTCGATGATTTGAATAACGGCATTGTCCGGATCGTCGGTGATCCTGATGTCCGCATCACCCGGGACCCGGTGCGTATCCTGAGGGCGCTTCGTCATGCCGCCCGGACCGGTTTTGCAATAGATCACAACTCCTACCGTGCCATCACCTCTCACCGTGACAAACTCAACCTCTGTCCTGCCTCCCGGATTCGTGATGAAATTATCAAGGACCTGGTATCGGGCTACAGCCGGGCATGGGCTGATCTCTGTATCCAGAGTCGTGTCTTTTTCACCCTTTTTCCATTCTATGACCAGGCCGGGGAAAATGGTCTGGATGAGCTCGGCGCAATTCTAAGCGTTATTGATCGGCTGCAGAGAAAAACCGGCGCTGCCCCTGTTCGTCTGCCTGATTACATGCTCATGGCCCTGCTCCTGTATCCGTGGCTGCAGCGTGAACTTGATCTCTTGCAGCGGGAGCTTAAAGGCGGGGGGTATCGGCTGCTGTTTAACGATATTCGCCAGGCCCTTGATGAAAGTATTTGCGGTCGTCTGAATATCAAGCGATCAGGTAAGGAGGCCATGACAATGCTTTTTGTCAATATGCCGAATTTTCATCGTTATCAGGAGAAGAAAAGCTGGCCGAACTGGTTGCGGAAAAAGAGTTATTTCAACGACTGCGCCAGATTTTCCGCAATCATTAGCGAGGCCCGGGGCGGTGACCCGGTCTCCACGGACCTGTTTGCCGGTCCTCCCCGGCCCGATACGGTGCGCCCTGTTAACCGTCAAGGTGGCGGTGGCCGTGGCGGCAGGGGCGGCAATCCATCCTTCAGCGACAAAAAGGGCGGGGTGTTCGGACTCCGGGCCGGTCGTTTTCCGGGCTGCTGATTTTTCTCCTTGCATGTTGTTTTTCATTTTGCAAAAAGTTGCCTGTGCGTTTTCTCCTCTATAATATCCGTTACTGTACAGGTATTGGCCCCAGGTTCCATCTGCCGGTGCCCTATGCCGGTTATCTGAAACGCTCAACCGGGATTCTTGACGAGATTATCGGTTTTTTTGAGCAGGTCAAGCCGGATATTGTCGGCCTGGTCGAGGTGGACTCCGGTTCATTTCGGACCCGCCGTCTCTGCCAGGCCGAGCAGATTGCCCACCGGCTTGGCCATTATCATGTTGTGCAGTCCAAATACGGCGTTGGTTCCGTGGCCGGCAGGGTGCCGCTGCTCAACCGGCAGGGCAATGCTGTTCTTTCCAGGTTTCCCATTGTCGAGCACCGGTTCCACTATTTTGAACAGGGTGTCAAAAGGCTGGTTATCGAGGTCAGGATTGCCGGGCTCACCGTTTTTCTGGTCCATCTTTCCCTGACCTACCGCAATCGCCAATACCAGCTCGAACGTCTGTACAGGCTTATCCGCGGGGTTGCGGGACCGGTCATTGTTGCCGGAGATTTCAATGTGCTCTGGGGCGAGAAAGAGCTGGATCTGTTCCTTGGCGCCACTGGCCTTGTCAATGCCAACCAGGAAGGAGAACCATCGCATCCCAGTCGTTTCCCAAAACGGCAGCTTGATTTCATCCTCCACAGTCCGCAACTCAAGGTAACCGATTTTCAGATCCCCCGTGTCCTCTACTCCGACCATGCCCCCCTTATCTGTGATTTTGAGCTTCCTGCCCCGGCGTTATAATGATTGAAGGTATATACTTGCAAATATATACTTTGACATGAATCTCAAGGCGGTATATATCTGTCAATATAGATCGAATCTTTTTTTGCAGGGAGGGTTAAAATGGATACTGCCAAGCTGTTTGTCAATGGGCGAAGTCAGGCTGTGCGCCTGCCAAAGTCATACCGATTTGAAGGTAACGAAGTATATATAAAGAAAGTACCTGAAGGGGTCCTTCTTGTTCCAAAAGACCTGACAATCTGGGATGCCTGGGAAAGAAATTTACAGAAATATGATTCACCATTTATGGGAGAACGAAATCAGCCGAAATCCCAACAGCATAGAGAAGGTCTGGATGATGTATTTGCTTGATACCAATATTTGCATATACATCATGAATAATCATCCGCCGGAGGTTATTCAAAAATTTAGAGACACAGGTGTTGGGAATATCAGTGTATCATCAATAACTGTTTCAGAATTGCAATATGGTGTATGGAAAAGTCAACAGGTTAAAAAAAATATACGACGACTTGATGAATTTCTCAGTCCCTTTGCAATCCTTGCCTACGATGAAAATGCATCAATTTTTTATGGCAAAATTCGCTCTCAGCTGGAAAGGGAAGGTAAGGTGATTGGACCTCTTGATATGCTGATTGCAGCCCATGCGCTAAGTAGGAATTTAACATTGATTACAAACAATGAAAAAGAATTTAACCGGGTAAAATCATTAAAGGTTAAAAACTGGTTAAAAGAGTAAACAACCAGGGCGGGTTCTACCCGCAACCCAAACGATAAGAACGGATTCAGCCGTGATAGTTATTATGACCTTTTCAACCTGAAATTTTTTCGGAGTCCACGCTTACCTGTTTTTACGGCAGAACAATGATTGAGCCGTTTCTCCCGGTCTGCTTCTCGCCCCTGCGTACCGCCCTGCGATAGGAGAAAAAGTCTTCATTGCATACTGTGCATCTTGTTAC
>JALVAI010000485.1 GCA_027011235.1 Desulfobulbaceae bacterium | reverse complement strand
GAAGCACCCCTGGTCGGCTCCCTTCTTGCCGGCAGCCGGAAAATGCGGGTGCTGTCCGGGAACTTTCATTCCACCCTGGTATGATTTCACAACTGGTTACAGGATTTGTAACCATGTATTTTCATATACCTTAAACGTGTAAGTGGTCAGGGGTGCCGTAGATTCGTGCAGGCGCGACTGGTCGCAGGTAAGCGGAGCGTAGCGGAGACTCCGATAGCCCACTATGCGGGCAGTCGCGACCGTGCGAAGAGGTAAGCGAGGAACGAGACTCCGTGCGGTGCCCCTGACTACTTACATGATTTTTCCTGTGCTTGACAAAAGAAAAGCGGTTGACTACTACTGTAAATTTTTCGCAATTTCCGTCACGCTGAAAATTGCAAAAGAGTTGCAAGAGTGTTGCAAGAGAGCGGGCCGGTTTCGGGACAGGGACAGGTGACAGTAAAAAAATCATGACCAACAGGGAAATCATATCCAGGCTCTACCAGGTGCTTGCCCCCTATCGCGGCAAACTCATCATCGCCATGGTGGGGATGGTCATTGTCGCCGGGTTCAATGCGGCCCAGGCCTATATGGTCAAACCGCTTCTCGATGAGATCTTTGTCAACAAGGACAGGGTGCTGCTCAATCTTCTTCCCCTGGCCCTGCTGGCCCTGTTTCTGGTTAAGGGTGTTTTTTATTTTATCTATTCCTACCTGCTTGAATGGGTGGGCCAGTGCGTGATCAGGGATTTGCGCAATACCCTGTATCAACATATAAACCGGTTGTCCCTGTCGTTTTTTCACAATATGCCCACCGGGGAACTGATATCAAGGATCATGAACGATGTCGCCATGCTGCAGGGGGCTGTTTCCCATGCCCTGATCCGGGTGTTGCGGGATTTTTTTTCAGTGATCGGCCTGTTGGGGGTCATCTTTATCATGGATTGGCGTCTGGCCCTGATGTCCATGATAATCCTGCCCCTGGCCGTTGTTCCCATTGTCATCTTCGGGAAAAAGTTTCGCCAGGTTTCCACCCGCTACCAGAAAAGCATCGGCAAGGCGACCAATATCCTGCATGAGACCATCGGCGGGGCCAGGATCGTCAAGGCTTTCTGCATGGAAAAGGCGGAAGAGAAGAGATTTGCCGGCCAGATTCAACATCTCTTCAATACCCTGATGACCGAAACCCGCTACCGGTGCCTGTCCCACCCTATGATCGAATTTCTGGGCGGGGTGGCCATGGCCCTGATTATCTGGTTTGGTGGTATGCAGGTGTTGAAGGGACATTCCACCACCGGTACCTTCATGTCCTTTCTGACCGCTCTTATCATGCTCTATGAACCGATCAAGGGGGTGAGTAAGATTAATTCCACCATCCAGTCCGGGCTGGCGTCGGCAACCAGGATTTTCAGTCTGCTTGATATTGCCCCCGATATTGTGGAACGGGATGATGCTGTCGAGCTGCCGCTCTTTCACGATACCATTGAATACCGGAATGTGACCTTTTCCTATGGCGGAGATGAGCCTGTTCTGCACGGGATAAATCTCAGGGTACGGTGCGGTGAGGTGCTGGCCGTGGTTGGCCCCTCGGGTGGCGGAAAAACAACCCTGGCTAATCTGCTGCCCAGGTTCCATGACGTTGGGGACGGGGCTGTTCTTTTAGATGGCCATGACATTCGTGATGTGACCCTGCATTCGCTGCGCAGGCAGATAGCCCTGGTGACCCAGCAGACAATTCTTTTTAATGATACGGTCCGCAATAATATCGGCTACGGCAGTCCGGACTGTACGGAAGAAGAGATCAGGCGGGCGGCGGAGGCGGCGTTTGCCCTCAAGTTTATTGAAGAACTGCCCCAGGGTTTTGATACTGTTATCGGCGAATCCGGGGCGCGATTATCCGGCGGCCAGCGGCAGCGAATCTCCATTGCCCGGGCAATTTTAAAGGACGCGCCCATCCTGGTTCTGGACGAGGCCACCTCATCCCTTGACACCGAATCCGAGCGCAAGGTGCAAAAGGCCCTGGAAAATCTCATGAAAAACAGGACAACCATTGTCATTGCCCATCGTCTGTCGACCATTAAAAACGCTGACCGTATTATTGTCATGCAAAATGGCCGGCTGGTGGAAGAGGGCACCCATGAAAATCTTTTGCAGCTTCAGGGGGTGTACGAGGGACTGCACTCCATGCAGTATGGTACCTGAGCTGAGAGCGGACGGATCAGTGACTGGCCTGCAGACGATGTGACGGCATGGAAGCGAGTTATGGCTGAGGACAGGGAAATGAAGGTGTGGCAACGGATCAGGACCGGTGCCGGACGATTGAACCGGATTCTTCCCGCTCTGCTGGCGTGTGCGTTGCCGTTATCCACCTCGGCGGTCAGTGTGTTGTCACTCTGTATTCTGCTGCTCTGGGTGGTGGAGGGGAAATTTGGGCAGAAATGGCGGGTCATCACAGCCAATCCGGTGGTCGTTGCGGTCCTTGCCTATCTTGTTGTGCTGGCAGTCGGTTTATTGTGGAGTCCGGATGTCAAGGCAGGGTTGCTCGTGCTGCAGGCAAGATGGAAAATCGCCCTGCTGCCCGTGTTTTTAACGGCGATTGACAGCAGTCGCCGGTCATTCTATGTCTGGGGCTTTCTGATCGGGATTACTGCGGCCATGATCATGACCTATCTTGCCTGGTTCGGCCTCCTTCATTACAGCGATGTCTCCCAGCAGCATCTGACCCATAATACCTTTCATGTGGTGTATAATCCCCTGCTCGCCTTTGCTATTTACCTGGTCATGCATGAGGCTGTCTGGGCAAGGGCCGGAAAAGGTTTCCGCCTGGGCCTGGCGCTGTTGGCTGTTATCATGACCTTTAACATGTTCATTACCGAGGGACGTGCCGGCCAACTGGTTTTCTTTGTTCTGCTGGCCCTGTTTATCCTGCAGGTGCTGGCGAAAAACCGTGTCAAGGCAGTTGCTGCTGTCTGTCTGCTGGTTCCGCTCATGTTTTATGGCGGCTACCGTCTCAGCCCGGTTTTTCACCAGCGGGTGAATACGGCCCGGCATGAGATTGCCCGCTTCCACACCGATCCCAACACCTCGGTCGGCCAGCGGCTGCGGTTCTGGTGCAACTCATGGCAGATTATCCGGCAGCATCCGCTTCTCGGGGTGGGGACCGGTGGCTTTCAAGCGTCCTATGCCGATATCAATCACAAGCTCAGCCCAACCTGCGTGGCAACCGATAATCCCCATAATCAATATGTACTGGTGGCGGCAATGGTTGGTATTCCGGGTATCATTGCCCTGCTGATGATTTTTGCCGTCATGTTTCGACAGGCCTGGGTAAGCCATGACCACTGGCGCCGGGTCCGTTTTGCCTTTCCTCTGTTTTTTCTTACCATCATGTTGACGGAATCGTATCTGAAGGTATATGAAACCGGCTTTTTCTTTTCCCTTTTTGCCGCTGTTCTGTATGCCCTTCCGCAAGATAACAGGCAGTCGGCTACCGTTCAATCCAATGCCGGGGAGCCGATGGCATGAGTTGTCCGGTCTGTGGTCATGATCGTGTTTTTGTCCGCTATACCATTGGGGCGTACAATCTTGAATGCTGCCGTCGGTGCGGGCATGCGGTCACCGAACCCATGCCGGAGCCTGCAGAGTTGGCAGCCCTGTACGATCAAAGGTATTTTGCGGCCCATTATGAGGATGTCGCGCCTGGTGATCCCGGATTTGGCAAACACATTTGCCGGGAGGATCACCGGATCAACTTTGTGAAAAAGTATAAAACACGAGGGCGGCTGCTTGATGTGGGCTGCGGCAGGGGCTATTTCCTGTATGGTTGCCAAAAGCGTTTTGTCCCTGTCGGGTTTGATATCAGTCCGGCGAACAAAGACTTTATAACCAGAAAACTTGGCCTGGAATTTGTCGATAATCCCGGGGAAATCAGCCAACGCCGTTTTGATGTCATCACCTTTTGGCACAGTTTCGAGCATTTCCCCGATCCAGAGAGGCAGTTGGCATTTTTTACCGATTTGCTGGCTGAGGATGGAATAGTTATTGTTGACGTGCCTAACCATGATTCCATTGACGCGTTCATGGAAGGAGAGGATTGGCCGGGCTGGGACTTGCCGTTTCACTGTCATCATTTCACGCCCAACTCCCTTGCCTTGGTCATCAAGCGCCATGGCCTTGAAATAATAGGACAAAAAACATATCATTGCGGCTATATAAAGCGACGGCTTGCCAAAAATCCCATCACCCGTCCATTTGCCAGGCCCATAGCCAAACTCTTTCCCGGCTCCTCGATTCTCTTTGCCTGCAGGAAAAAAGAACAGCGATGATCCCGGATATCTGTATTGTCATCGTCAACTATAATACAGGAAAACTTCTGGCCAGGTGTCTTGATTCCATCAGAAAGGAGAAGGATGACAAATGCCGGATAATTGTGGTTGACAATGGTTCGGTAGATGGCAGTCTCGAGTTGTTGCAAACCGATTATCCGGAGATAGAACTCATTGCCAATACCGAGAACCTTGGTTTTGCGGCCGCCAATAACCAGGCAATTAAACGGTGCAGGGAGGAACTGCTTTTTTTCCTTAATCCTGATACGGAACTGCAAGCTGGCTGCCTGCGGGCAATCCGCAAATTTATGGAGTCACATCCCGAGGTCGGGCTGGCTGGTCCAGTGATTATCAATCCGGATGGAAGCCCGCATCCTGCCGTGGAATACAGCTACCCGGCAGGCCGGTACAGCGGCGGACGCTTTGATGATCTTCCAGGAAAAATTGCCTGGATACTTGGCGCCGCCATGGTCGCACGCAGCTCTGTCATTGTTGCTGTTGGCGGTTTTGACACCCGTTTTTTTCTGTACGCTGAAGACATAGATCTCTGTCTTGCAGTGAGACAGGAGGGATGGCTGCTTGCCCAAATACCGGAGGCAAGGGTCATGCACCTTGAAGGACAGAGCGAAAAAGGAGCGCCTCTTGCCGAGGTCATGGTGCGTAAAGTACGATCAGAACTCATCTTTTTAAAAAAACATTATGATGCCGCTACGGT
>JALVAI010000484.1 GCA_027011235.1 Desulfobulbaceae bacterium | reverse complement strand
AAAGGCTGGGAAAAACAAGTAGCCATTTTCCATTCTTCAATTGGATGTCCATTGAATATGGCTAATAAGCGATGGTATCCCCTGGTCTTTATTTTCCCGGATAGCCCATCTTCTGCAGATGTTCGGTGATCTCGTCCAGAATGGCGGGATCATCAATGGTGGACGGCATCCGGTATTCCTTGCCCACGGATATGGCCCGCATGGTGCCGCGCAGGATTTTGCCGGACCGGGTCTTGGGCAGCCGCGCAACCACTGCGGTTTCCTTGTAGCAGGCAATGGGCCCGATCTGGGAACGGATCATTTTGACCAGTTCTGCTTTCAGCTCTTCCTCGTCACATTCGACCCCGGCCTTGAGCACCACCAGCCCCAGGGGCCGCTGCCCTTTCAGGGAATCATCGGTGCCGAACACCGCGCATTCCGCCACATGCGGATGGGTGGCGATCACCTCTTCCATGGCGCCGGTGGACAGTCTGTGGCCCGCGATATTGATAACATCGTCGATCCGGCCCATGACAAAGATATAGCCGTCCTCATCTATATAGCCGCCGTCACTGGTCTCGTAATAGCCGGGAAAGGTCGACATGTAGGAGCTGATAAACCGCTCCTCGTTACGCCACAGGGTGGCAAGTGTGCCCGGAGGCAGCGGCAGCTTAACCACGATATTGCCCTCCTGGTTGGGGCCGAGCTCGTTGCCCTCGTCATCGAGAATTTTTACATCATAGCCGGGCACCGGTTTGGTCGGGGAGCCGGGTTTGACCGGAAACTGCTCGATTCCCATGGGGTTGGCGGCAATGGCCCAGGCGGTCTCGGTCTGCCACCAGTGGTCGATCACCGGTACGTTGAGCAACTTTTTCGCCCAGTGGTAGGTGTCGGGATCAAGCCGTTCTCCAGCCAGAAACAGGGTCTGGAAGCCGGAGAGATCATAGGTCTTCAACAGGGCCCCGTCCGGGTCTTCCTTCTTGATGGCCCGAAAAGCGGTGGGCGCGGTGAACATGACCTTGACTTTATGCTCGGCAATAACCCGCCAGAAGGCGCCCGCATCCGGAGTGCCGATGGGCTTGCCCTCATAGACGATGGTTGTACAGCCATAGAGCAGGGGCGCATACACGATATAGGAATGGCCGACCACCCAGCCCACGTCCGAGGCTGCCCAGTAGACATCACCGGGTTCCACGTTGTAGATATTTTTCATGGTCCAGTACATGGCCACGGCATGACCGCCGTTGTCCCGCATGACCCCCTTTGGCATACCGGTGGTGCCAGAGGTGTAAAGAATGTACAGGGGATCGGTGGCAGCCACCGGCACACAGTCAGCGGGCTGCGCGTTTTCGACAATGGCCTGCCATTCCACGTCCCGCTTTTTGGTCAGTTCCGCCTGGATGAAATCACGCTGGAATATGATACACTTTTCCGGCTTGTGACTGGACTGCTCGATGGCCGAATCGACCATCGGCTTATAGGCCAGGGTCTTTTTGCCCTCGATGGCGCCGGAAGCGATAACAATAGCCTTGGGCTGGGCATGATCGATACGGATGGCCAGCTCGTTGGCGGCAAATCCCCCGAAGACCACGGAATGGACGGCGCCCAGCCGGGCACAGGCAAGCATGGAAACCAGGGCCTCGGGAATCATCGGCATATAGATAATGACGGTATCGCCCTTTTCCACGCCCTGATCACGCAAGGCCCCGGCAAAAACCGACACCTGCTCAAGGAGCTCTTTATAGGTAATGGTGCGCTTGGTCCCGGTGACCGGAGAATCGTGGATAATGGCCGCCTGATCGCCACGGCCGTTTTCCACGTGCCGATCAACAGCATTGTAGCAGGTATTCAGCTCGCCGCCGCGAAACCAGCGGTAGATCGGTGGATTGGAACGATCAAGAACCGTGTCCCATTTCTTGTACCAGTCAATATTTTCGGCAGCCTCGGCCCAAAATTCTTCCGGATGCTCAATACTTTTGGCAAATACCTCGTCGTAAGCCCCCATCTCTGCTCCTCTTCTTGTCTGTTATATTTTTCCATGGTCCTTGCAAGACACCCATGACAGCCTGGCAGCAACCGGCCTCCCGGCAATGGCTGTGACAACTGACTTCATACATGGGAATCCCCATGTTCTATACCCAATTGTCCCTTCTCCGACAAGGGGAAGCCCCAAGCAACAGGTATTTTTCTTGAGGTTGATTTCCGGGGATGGTAAATTTGAAGCATGAAAACATGGTTACAGCTTTCCATACCCCCTCTCCTGTTTTTCTGCCTGCCGCTGTCCGTCCTCTTTTTTGCTGGATGTTCCCTGGCCATTGCCGCAGGTGATAAGACCGTATCCCCAGAAGTTGCAATCATCAAGATACACGAGCGTCCGGCACAGGAACTTCTTCCCCAGGTACAAACCATTCTCTCGGCCTCGGGGCGTGCCTCGGTCGACATCATCTCCAATGCCGTCATTGTCTCCGATCATGCAGACACCATTAAAAAAATTCGAGACCTGATCCGGCGGCTCGATGTGGCCGCCCCCCAGGTAACGGTTACCCTTCGTTATCACCAGGCGGAAACACGAACAAGAACATTGTCCACCGCCAGCGGCATTTCAGGGCCGAAAACGGGACTGCATATCACAAGCGGTGAGTTCCGCAGGGACAAAAAACTGCAGATCACCGTCAGTTCGGGCAGTACAGGCTATCTTGTGGTGGGAAGTAAGATACCCTTTACCTCCTTCTGGCTGGACCTCTGTTCCCGCCATGGCTATCGATTCAGTTGGTTGCATGAGTATACAACCGTCGGCATTGGTTTTGAAGTTCACCCCCGGGTTGTTGACGACCGGGTTGATCTGTCACTGGTCCCGCTCCTCTCCTTTGCCAGGGGACGTTCGATTGAATTTACCAGGGCGCAAACACGGGTCACGATACCGCAAAATACCTGGGTGCAGATTGCTGCCACCAACAGCGGCATGGATGAGGTCTCCACCGCTATCCTGTCGGCAGGAGGAGACAATGACCAGGCCATGATCCTTGAGGTCATGGCTTGGGTTCGCTGATCACGAAGACAAAATATTTCTCGCAAGAAGGTTATCAAAGCATTGATAATCTCCCCTTCTCACCATCCCGTAACAGAAGTGAAATCCAGAAATAGCGGCAACCGCAAGGTGAATCTTTTTCCATACCTCTATGGCGCATACATCATATTGATAATGATTCCTGTTAGCTCACTAATCGGAATGATTTTTGCATTTTATTCCTGAACCGTTTTCAATTTCCTTAACCGGACAGTAATGGCTTATTGCAAGTGTTTTTTTGTCCTCTCCGGCCTTTGCTTAAAAAGCAATTACTTATCATCTGATTATGTTACAGGAGAATCAAGACCATGATTAAAAAAATTCTTTCTTTTTTTCTTCTCTTCTTCCTGCTCCTGCCTGTTTCGGCAAATGCGATAGAAAATGAAATAGACACATTATTGGCTGTCTACATGCTTCTTTTCGGAACTATACATCCCACGCATAAAGACACTGTAACCGTCACCAGTGACGACTCAGGTGACTACAAATGTGATGGCCACAACGATCAACTGGCAATCAACCAGGCCCTTGACCAGGTAGCAGGTGACCCCGACCTGACAACTGTTTACCTGAAAGGTCCCATGACATGTGTCATCGAGGAACCAATCATTATTTCCAGCAATACGAAATTACTCGGTGATGCCAATGTAAAGGTACAACTGAAAAACCATACAGACTGGCCCTATAACAAACCATTAATAGCCCAGAAAGGTGGTGAACATTGGGCAGGAGGAGTAAATGAAGGTACGTTAGCAGACCAGATATACGGAACTGCTGATGACGCTATCTCCAATGTGGAAATTGGTGGCTTTGAACTGACCGCAGGTACACAGGATGCCTCACCTGGAAGCTGGTATTATATATTGATGATCTTTTACGGCGCCACTGACCTCACAGTGCATGATATGCATCTGCACCACAGTTATGGCGATTTTATCCGCATAATGAGTTATGACGTCGGCATGAACAAGAGGATAAAATTTTATAATAACCTGATGGAACATTCCGGGCATGAGGGACTGTACCTCGGCTATATCAGTGATCTTGAAATATATGACAACCAAATCTACGGTACCAGAACAAACGACGGTATACGAGTTGGCCAATGTGATCATATCTCTATCCACGGGAATAGGGTGGGAAACAGCCTCGAAAAGGTGCCATCCGGATATGCCGGAATAATGGTCAGCAATAATGAGGTACCGGTTGGTTCAGCGGAAATATATGAAAATTATATATACGGTAAAGCCGGAGGCATTGTTTTGGAGGGAGGCAGAACAAAGAATTTTCTAAAAAATGCCCATGTTCATCATAACCGAATATTTAAGGCATTTGATAACACCGCCGGTGGAGATAATTATCTTAATGGAGGAATCCACATCCATGGAGCGCACAATACCCTCATAGAGTTCAACACCATTGAAGGCAGTTATAAAGACGGTATCGTGTTTGAGATCGGAGCCGGCACTGACACGGGATACCAAACCATTGTACGCAATAATATTATAAGTAACTGTACCGGCTATGGACTCAATAATCTCGACAGTGACAACCACTCCTTTCTTTCTGAATATAACAACTTGTACAACAATGCAGAAGGCAATTACAGCACTGGATCTTCAGCCACTGATATCCATGTTGATCCGCTGTATGCCGCCCCTACAGACACAACTGACCCGGATGCTGTTGACCTTCATCTTAAGTCAGCAACCGGCCGCTGGAATGGTTCGCAATGGATCAACGATGATCAGACCAGTCAATGCATAGACAGCGGCGATCCGGCTTCACCATATGCAAACGAACCCGCCCCCAATGGAGAACGGGCAAACATTGGAGCCTATGGCAACACAGCAGAGGCGTCAAAGTCTGGAACCTCAACATAGGACCTCAAGTTTTCGGCCTGAACTATAGCATTAACTCTATGTTATAGACAACAGGTGTTGCGTGTGACGGCAAGGATCGGGCTCAAGGTACAGCGT
>JALVAI010000483.1 GCA_027011235.1 Desulfobulbaceae bacterium | reverse complement strand
ATATCTGGTCAACATCGCGGTTGCATTCATCCTGGTAGCTGTCTGCAAATGAGACTGTTTGATCGGTTCATACCTGGTCAGTACATGGGATTCAGGCTTGTCCGCAACAGCGGCCTTGTCGACAAAGCGGGTGAGTGTGCAGGCGGTACCGGATGTCGGTCGCTCTTTGATCCGCACCAGGGTATAGGTGGAGGGGTGGGTGGGATCAAAAACCATTGTAAAGGAAGCCCCATTATCAACCGATTCCCATCTTCCGCCCTTAAAGCCGTTGGTCGGCCAATCGCCGCCAACACAAATCAGGGTGCCATCTGCAAGTAATTCATAATAATCGGCCCGGGCGCCATCCCAGGCCAGAATTTTATCGGCCAGCAGGACATTGGTTTTAACCGGCACCGCCGCCTTTGGATGCCAACGGGTTGATACCCGGTAGCCCCCTGCTCCCAGGACGGCCACCAGCAGCAACAGGCCCAGTCCTGTCAGCAGACGGCGCCGATCTATTGCGGGCCAATTCAGGTTCCGCAGCCGGGTTTTCCAGGGAGGCACCAGGGCTAGGGCACTGCCCATTTTTGTACAGGCAACAACGCAATCCCCGCAATTGCTGCATTCAAGTTCAGCCCGGTCATAGAGTGTCTTTGGATGCAGGTCAAGCGAGCAGGCCCGTTCACATCGTTCATACCCTGGTTTGCAGATGCATTTGTCCGCATTAAAGACAACCTTCATTCTCCGGCGGTTCAGTTGTTTGACCAGAGTGATCAGTATTGACTGCGGACAGATATACCTGCACCAGAGCCGCCTTCCGACCATAAATTCAACAGCAAGCAATCCCAGGATAAATAAAAAACTCAGCGATATAAAATCCTGGCCGAACAGGTACTGGAAAAAACGGGCATACCAGGCCGGCATGGAGAGCTGGTTTAACACCGGGGTGGTTGAAAAGACAAAAAAACCCGTAAACCCGAGAAGAAAAACTGTCATCTTCACCGGAAAACCCCGTCTGGTCTGGGACACTCCCATACGTTTTTGCCCAAGCGTCTTTTTCCTGATACTTCCGGTCAACTCCGAGAGCAGGCCAAAAGGACAGATCCAGGAGCAGAAAACCGTTCCCAGCAAAAATGCCAGCAACAGCGGCAACAGGGCGCCAATGATATTATCCAGGGTGAGATACAGATTTTTTATGGAGAGCTGGAGAATGGCCAGGGGATCGGCAAGGGGTATGCCAAAGGCATGAAAGGCCAGGAAATTGCCATACACATAACTGTAGCGGGAACGATTGAGGATGGGAATGACAATAAAGGCGACAGCGACAAATATCTGAAAACCACGCCGGTATGTTTTCAGGGTCGGCCTTTTCATCATGCACCCTCAGAGGCAGAGTTTCTGGTCTGCTGAAAACGGGTGGGGATGACCTCGATGGCGCCCTTGGGGCAGACATGCTCACAAAGTCCGCACCCGGCGCACTGATCGGTAATTACCGGATTCATCCCCCCTTGCAGATACATGGCCCGCCACTTGATGGGACATCGTTCATAACAACTGCGACACATCAACTCACCGGTCCAGGTATAGCATTTGGACCGATCAAGTTTTGCATACCCCATGTGGACTTCTTCAATGGGGATGTCGAGCAGGGCATCGGATGGGCAGATGGCGCTGCAGCGCAGGCAGAGGTGGCAGGGTGCTTCCCTGGGATTGATCTCCGGGGTGCCGGCAACAAAAAAATTAAATCCCCGCCGCATCTTGATACAGTCAAAGATGCACACCTGGGCGCATTGGCCACACTGAAGGCACCGGGCCAAAAACTCCTTTTCAGGACGGGCGCCTGGTGGCCTGAGAAATTTTTTTCCTTGTCCCATCTCCACTTCTCTCGGAACTCATATCCCTGTTGGCATCGCTTCCCCATCATGACAGCGGGGCAACAAACAACAGCCTGGCGGGCAACGCAACACCCATCCAACAATCGTGTATATACCCAATATCAATCCCAAAAAAAGGGACAGGCGCCCATCGACACTCATCCCTTTTTCGCTCAGGTAAAATCTATCGTGTTCTTTTTACCGAGAATTTTACGGATATCGACATTGGTTTCCAGGTTACCTTCTTCATCCATCTCGTCTTCCACGGTCATATAGGTGGCATAGATGGTCAGGACCCCTTCCAAATCTTTGATCTTGTTCACTTCGTCATCAATTTTATCGGAAGGGAACTCGGCAACAACCACTATATACTGATCGTTATGGATGCCATAGGTGGTCATACCGTCCATCCGGCCGACCACCCGTTCAACATGTTCCAGATCGTCTGGCAGCGCATGGACGAGAAATCCCATTATGGCCATGGGTTACGCCTTTTTGATCCGGACTGCACATATCTTGTATTCCGGTTGTTTGGAACCCTTGTCAAAGGCATTAAGGGTAAGTTTGTTGATAATCAGATTTTTATCAAACCAGGGAACAAACACCAGCCCCGGCCGGCAGACATCACTGACCTTTGCCTGGAAGATCATTTTGTCGCGCCTTGTTTCAAGCAACACATTGTCTCCATTCTTGATGCCATGTTTTTTGGCATCATCAATATTGACCTCGACATAGGCATTGGGAAAGGAGCGGCGCAGGACCGGGGATTTCATGGTCATGGTTCCGGTATGCCAGTGATCGATGACCCGGCCGGTGGTCAGAACCATGGGATATTTTGCATCCGGCTCTTCCGCTGCCGGGGCATAGGGCCGCATCCACAGCCTGGCCTTGCCGTCCTTGGTGCCGTAGAACCACATCTTATTCTTGTAATCCTTGGGAATGTTTGGATCTTCGCCCCGGACATACCGATGACAGGTGCCGGGGTGATCTTCGGTCGGACAGGGCCAGCGGATACCGGATTCCTTTTCCTGTCGTGCCCTGGTCATGCCCTTGAAGTTATAGGGTGTTGCCGAGCTGACCTCACGCCATTCATCCCAGATATCATCAACATTTTTAAACGGAATAACCTTGGGATCAACCCCCATCCGTTTGGCAAAATCAAGAAGGATGTCAACATCGGGCCGACACTCGCCAATGGGGTCAATGGCCTGCATCAACAGGGAATAGCGCCGTTCCGTACAGCCATAGACGCCTCTTTTTTCGCACCAGAAGGCAGCCGGCAACAGGACATCGCAGTACTTGACGGTTTCGGCATCCATGAAGGGTTCGGAAAGGACCATAAAGTTGTCTTTTCGCTTCATACCCTCTGTATACATGTTGACATTGGGCAGAGACTGGGCCGGATTAGTGCATAAGACAAACATGGCCTTTATCTTTCCCTCGGAAAAGGCATTCCACAGGGCAATGGTGTGCAGTCCTGGCTTGGGAGCGATGGTGCCTGGTTTCAGACCCCACTGTTTTTCCAGGGCAGCCCGATCTTTTGCTTTTTTAATCATACGACCGGCAGGCAGCAGATGACAGAGGCTGCCTGTATCCCGGACACCGCCGCAGGCATTTGGCTGGCCGGTGAGGGAGAAATTGGTGGCGCCGGGCTTGCCGAGATGGCCGGTCAGCAGGTGAAGATTGGTGGTCAGGTTGTTGGCCCATACGCCGCGAATACGCTGGTTCAGCCCCATGGTCCACAGAGACATGGTGGCTGATGATTCGGCAAATATCTTGGCAATTTTACGGATGGTATCAGCAGGTACACCAGAAATTTTTTCCGCCTTTTCCGGGGTGTAATCCTGTAAAAATTTCTGGTAGGCCTTGAAATCCACCTTTTTCTTGTCATTGGTCATGAAGTTAACGTACTTGTTATAAAAACGCGGATTATCCAGCTCTTCATCGATAATGACATAGGCCATGGCATTGAGTATGGCCAGATCGGTTCCCGGCTTGAACGAGACATGTATATCGGCAATGCGGGCGGTATTGGTTTTTCTCGGATCAACGACAATGATCTTGACGTTGGGGTCCGCCTGCTTGCGGGCCGCCACCCGCTTAAAGAGAATGGGATGACATTCCGACATGTTGGCGCCGATGATAAAAAAGCAGGTGGCCGCATCAATATCATCATAGCAGCCAATGGGCTCATCCTTGCCAAAGGATGTATAATAGCCGCCAACCGCGGATGCCATGCAAAGCCTGGGATTACCTTCAACATTATTGCACCGGAGGCCGGCCTTCCATATCTTGTTGGCCAGATAACTCTCTTCGGTGAGCGCCTGACCGGAACCGTAGTAGGCAACCGAGGTCGGCCCATGTTCCTTGATGGCGGCTTTGAACTTGGAAACTACCAGATCCATTGCCTCATCCCAGGATGCCGGTTCGAGCTGACCATTTTTACGGATATACGGACGGGTGACCCGGCTCTTGGTCGCATTGACGATGGAGGGCAGTTCCGCGCCCTTCAGGCAGATGAACCCCTGGTTATGGTTGTTCGGGTCCCCCTTGACGGTCACGACCTTGCCGTTTTTCACTCCAATCATAACACCGCAGCCGGTACCGCAGAACCGGCAGACGGCCTTGACCCATTTGTCCGGCTCGCCGGGGGCGGCGCCGGCCAGATCGGGTAAGGTTCCATTCAGGGCCATAAATGCTGATGCTGCGGCTGCGCTTTTTAATACTTCCCGTCTCGTCAGTTTCATACTCATGATCTCCTTGATGTTGGTTCTGCCTTATTCACTGAAACAAAGTGGGCCCGCTGCATACCTGGGCAGGTCATCTTACGCATCATTTCTTGCTCTGCGATTTGGAATAGGCCCTGTGATGGAGGGAATTTTGATGAAATGGATGACAGGTGTAGCATTTCGGCGCCAGACCGAACTTGGCCTTCATCCTCTTGATGGCCGGGTCATGGCATTTGGTGCAGACTATCCTGGGGTCCGGACTGACCGCCCAGGGCACGGAACCCTGACCATCGGGCTGGCCATGACAGACAAAGCATTTTACCAGGATAACTCCATGCTTGGATTCGTACCAGTTCTCGGCGATAATGGGCGTCGCCTTTTTGTGGCAGGCATAACAATCCGCTGCCGAATCAGGAGCGACGAGATGCTTGATCTGTCCGGCCCAAGAAAAAGAAACCCACAAAACCAATGATATGACGACAAGGATTATCCAACCTGTTTTTGCCGGCACCATATTCTCTCTTCTTGTTGATGATATCATTTTTTCGGCCCTCCCTTCTCTCCTGACCTGGGCTGATTTTCCATGAGTTTTTTGGCAAACCCGGCATTAAACGGCCGCTCCCGATCAAAAGGCGGCAGGTGCGCAATGTTAATATGACACCCGGCACAGGTACGGCGGGTTTCTCCATTTTTGCCAAGAAAGGCATCATGGCATAACCTGCCAATCTCGGAAATCGGTTCCCCTTTCGCATTCTTGTACAAATCTTTATGACAGGCCTGACATTTTGCCGCCTGCATGGATTTACGGGCGGTTGCCTGCATTTTACGGCGGTCGAAAGATCCGGGCGGGAATATTTTTTTATCGTAATACTCGTCTCTTGCGTAATAACTGGTCAGAGGATTGAAGTGGAAATGATGACACTTTTCACAGGTTATCGGTTTCTTGTCCTTGTCAAGTGCATGGGGTGATGCCTGCAGTTCCCGTTGATACATTGCCACATCATGACACCGCTTACACTCTTCGACAACAGGCCGCGCTTTTGCCGGCGCCTTGTCAGCCGCAGCAGCCAATGAACACCATGCCGCCACCAGTAACATGGCGGCAAGCAATGATGAAAAATGAATGACACTCCTGCAAGCTCCCTTCATCCTGTCCCCCTTTGCAAAAAATGATGAATGAAAAAACAGATCGACATCAGCCGCTCATGCGACCACCATTAACCCACAATCAACAGCCCTGAAAATAAAAATCAATTTCGATTAACATCTTCCCCGGAAATTGCAATTTATATTCCATAAAAATTTTCTGCTTATTATCAATATATTAAAGAGAATTGGCCACAGAATCGCTACGTGACGGTAGCAGTTTCCAATGGCGCGTGTTACCTGTCGGTAACATCACTATCATCCTGGATAAGGTAGGCCAGATTGACATTGCAGACCCTGTCCATGGATTGGATTTTTTTCACCAGTGTTGCCACCGCTTCCTGGTCTTTTCCTTGCAGCCTGCCGAGTATATTCCCCTTTTCATCACTGCCGTAGACCGTCAGTTCTGGGAATCCTGCCAGGGAGATTTCAGTTTCCTTTCGGTCGTCCGGCTCCACGGTTATGACGATTCCACCAACGGCCATGGCCTTCCCATCCTTGCTGTAGAGTATGTGTCGTTATTTTTATCAAGCTGTTGTACTTAGAAAAAAGCAAAAAACATTCCAAATTTTTTCCCTTGTATTTTCAAGAAGATCCAGGGGTAACAGAAGGCTGTTGTTACCAGGGGGTATCATTTCGTAACAAAACATGTTACCAATGAGTAACCATTCCTACTCATATATCAGTCCAGATCCGCAACAATCAATAACTCTTGAGCGAGGATGCCGTTTTGAAGTTGCAGGGAAAATTTATTATTGCCATCGGCGCCATTCTCCTCTGTTCTTACAGCCTTCTTCTGTATAATTCCTCCCGTATCCAGCACGATCTTATCTACGGGCAGGCAAAACAACAGGCAAGGATGCTGCATAAGCAGATACTGCTTACCCGCAAATGGGTTGCTGACCATCACGGGTTGTATGTCGTTGAATCCGACACCGCCCGTCCCAACCCATTCCTTGACAACCCGGTCATTCGCGGCGACAACGGCCAGGTCTATGTAAAACGAAACCCGGCAATGGTTACCCGGGAGCTTTCGGAATATGCAAGCAAGGGCAACTGGTACATGTTCCGGGTCACGAGCCTTAACCCGATCAATCCGGCCAATACGCCGGATGCCTTTGAACGAAAGAGCCTGCTTGCCATTGAGAAACAGCAGAAAAAGGAGATTATCTCCATCGAGAGCAATGGAGAAGGCCATGTGCTTCGCTATATTGCACCCCTAACCGTTGAAGAGCCATGCCTGTCCTGCCATGCCCGCCAGGGATACCATCTTGGTGATATTCGCGGCGCGCTTTCCATTACGATCCCCATCAGCTGGGCCGACCAAATGATTACCGAAAACAATCGCTCTATCATCGGCTACGGCGTTCTTTCGATCATTGTTGTCTCGGCCACCCTGATCTGGCTCTTCTCATCCCTGGTATCACGACCGCTGACCAGATTGACATCCGCCATGGCAAGGTATCCGGACCAGCCGGTCCCACCCCCGGAACACAAACAGGTCAAGGATGAAATCGATACTATCAGCGACACCTTTTACGATCTCTGCTGCCGCCTGGACGCCTCCAGGAAAACACTGGACAAGGCCAAAAAACTTGCCTTCCAAAATGAAAAGATGGCGGCCTTCGGCCTGTTGACTTCGGGCATTGCCCACGAGGTGAATAATCCTCTGGGCGGGCTTCTCAACTGTGTCAAGGCCCTGCGGGAACACCCGGACAACCCGGAACTTGTCACCAGATACCTGCCCCTGCTCGACAAGGGATTGCGCCGCATCGAACACACCATGCAGCAACTCCTTCACTTCGGGCGCAACACTCCGTTAAATTTACAAAAACATGATGTCGACGGAATTATCCGCGAATGCTTTGAACTGCTTGGCTACCGGCTGCACAACATAGACCTGGTACTTGATCTGGGATTACGGAAGAAATACTGTATTGACGTTGAAGCGCTACGCCAGACCATCGTCAACATAGGACTCAATGCAATCCAGGCCATGGGCGAGGAGGGTGGCGCTCTCCATGTCCGCAGCAGGGCCCGGGACGATCGGCTGAAGATATCCATAGAAGACACTGGCCCGGGTATCCCTGCCGATATTCTTGATAAAATTTTTGATCCTTTTTTCACGACCAAGGATGTCGGCGTCGGCACCGGCCTGGGGCTGGCCGTCAGTTATGCCCAGGTCGAAAAGATGGGCGGTTCCCTGATTGCCGGTTCCAAAGAGGGCCAGGGTGCGATTTTTACCATCACCCTGCCCGCCGACCACGACTGTCCGATTGAACAACAGGAGACCTGATTATGTCCAGGATACTGCTTGTTGAAGATGATGAAATCATGCGCATCACCATCCAGGATGCCCTGGAACGCAACCACTGGTCCGTTGACGCGGTGACCAACGGAAAACAGGCGCTGGAAAAAATCAAAGACAGCAGGTATCACCTCGTCATATCTGATATCCGCATGCCGGAACTGGGAGGTATGGAACTGCTGGCAAGCCTGACCAAAACATCCGCCCTGCCCGATGTCATCATGATGACCGCCTACGGCAGCGTGGATGATGCCATTACCTGCCTGAAAAACGGAGCAGCCGATTACATTCTCAAACCCTTTGACATGGATGATCTCATTATCCGGGTCAACCGAATTTTTGAAATGCAGTCGGTCAAGGCCAGGTGCGCCTCTCTTGAAGACTGTTGTCAACAGAACCGGCAGACCATCATCGGCAGCAGCGAGGCAATGGCCCGGGTCCATCAGCGGATTGCCCAGGCCGGCCCCACTGATTCAACCGTATTGATTACCGGCGAATCGGGAACAGGCAAGGAACTTGCGGCCAATGCACTCCATCTGGCAAGTCTGCGCGCGGACAAGCCCTATATCCGCATCAACTGCGCCGCCATTCCGGAGGGACTGATCGAGGCCGAGCTGTTCGGGCATGAAAAGGGCGCGTATACCGGCGCCCACAGGAAACGGCTTGGACGCTTTGAAATGGCCGACGGCGGCACGCTGCTACTCGATGAAATCGGCGATATGCCCATGCCCCTGCAATCCAAATTGCTCAGGGTCCTGCAGGAGGGAGAGTTTGAACGGGTGGGCGGCACCCACACCATTGCGGTTAATGTCAGGATACTCTGCGCAACCGCCAAAAACCTGCAACAGGAAGTGGAAAAGGGCCGGTTTCGGCAGGATCTGCTCTACCGGATCTCTGTTATTCCGCTGGCAATGCCCGCTTTGCGGGAACGGCGGGAAGACATCCCCTTGCTGGTCAACCACTTTCTCGAGGAATTCAGCAACAAACGCGGCCTGAAGCTTTCCCTCTCCGCTGAGGCAATGCACCTGCTGGTCAGCTATGACTTTCCCGGTAATGTCCGGGAGTTGAAAAACATTATTGAACGGGCCTCTGTCCTTGCACCCGGCCCGGTTATTACCCCGGAGGACCTACCCACTGACCTGGGCCGACAGACACCGGAAGAAACCCTGACCGAGGAAAGCGTCCGCTTAAGCAGCGCTCTTGCAAAGACCGAAAAAAAATGTCTGCTGGGCGCCCTGGCCCTTACCAAGGGCAACCGGACCAAGGCAGCCGACCTGCTGGGCATCAGCCGGAAAAACCTGTGGGAAAAGATGAAGCTGCACAATATCAAGATGTAAGCCTCTGAGGCAGAGCTGGCACTCGAAACATTCTTTCCAGGGCAAAACTGATTCCCGGTTACCTCTCTATTTTTTTCGCAACAAAAAAAGATTGCCGAAAACCCAATCATCTCCTTCCTTTCTGATCCGGGCAGTTCGCATCTCTACCTTCTCCCAGCCATGTTCTTCCGCCATCCGGCAGATATATCTGCGATGATGCGCATAACGACCTGTGGACCGGAGGAGCCAGTCATCCTTTTCCCCCTTCTCGGTGGAAAAACAAAAGAGCCCACCCGGGATTACCGATGTTGCCGCCGCGTTAAACAGGGGGCGCAGATCACCAAGATAGGTCAACACATCAGCTGCCAGTAGCAGATCAAACGGCTGATCCAGTGCATGCATGACGTCAATCACGTCACCGACAAAAAGTTGATCGTAACATCCCTTTTCCCTGGCCGCGGCCATCATGTTGGCAGACAGATCAACACCGGTCAGGTGGGCGGCCCATGACGCCATTGCCGCTCCGGCAAGGCCGGTGCCGCATCCCAGGTCCAGCACCCGCATGACGCCTGTTCCCGGCCCGATGGTGTTTTTTAGTAAAGCGGCCAGCAACAGGGGAACGCGATAGGAAAGATTCTCCAGCAGATCGTGCTCAAAATTCCCGGCGTAGCCGTCAAAAAGGTCCTGTACATATTCAGGAGGCGGGGCCGCGGTGTTTTTCCCGCTCAGGGCATCAAGCATGTAGCGGGCAGAGGCATGGTCGGGCTGCAGGGCCAGCAGGCGTCTGTACAGTTGCGCTGCCCGGCCATGGTCACCGCTTCGATGAACACAACAGGCAAGGTTACCCAGGGCGGAAGCATGGTCGGGGACGAGTTCCAGAACCTTTTCATAGGCGCGGGCAGCTGCCCGGACATTGCCTGCCGCCTGGAGGCAGCAGCCAAGATTATACGGAATATCGGCATCATCCGGTTTAAGAACAGCTGCCTGTTCATAGGCGGCAGTCGCCTCTTCAAAACGTCCGTCCTGTTTCAGGGAAAGGCCGGCATTAAACCAGTAATCCGGATCATCACCATTTATTTTGGCGGCACGGAGAAAGGCGGCGGCTGCCCCGGCGAACTTTTTTTGCTCATACAGGGCCAGGCCCAGATTGTAAAGGACAAGATCGGCATCCGGAAACCGGGCAAGGATTTTTTCATACAGCCCGGCGGCGGCCTGAAATTCTCCCTGTTCATGCAGGTCCAGGGCATCCTGGTAAAGGCCCTGCAGCTCTTCCACGTCAGCCATAATGGGAACTATTGCGGATCAATATGCTGCTTGAGCAGGCAGCAGGAAATGCGGTGCCTCGGTGTGCCATCGTCAAGATATTCAATATTTTCCGGCTGCAGCAACTTGTTCATAACACAGCCCTCGGGAATGGTGAGGGTAAAAAAACGATCTTCATTGAGCCCCGCATGCCTGACCAACCGGTCATTTTCCATGGCAAAGGCGTGGATGGGATAATCCTCGCAGAGCGGGCACTGATAAACCCGGCCGTTGGGAAAAATAAAAAAGTTTTCCGCCACCAGACCGGCGCACTCAAATGGTTCTCCAGAATCCAGAAAAACCTTGGGAAAGGTGACGGCCACCCCAAGTTCAGCTGCCCGGGCGGCCACCTCCGGCACCACTGCCAGCCAGTGGCCGGGATCAACCTGCCAGGCCATTTCCGGGGCCGGGGCGCCTGCGGCCGGTTTTCCCCGCAGACCGATCACCTGGATAAAAAATCGCTCCACTCCCCAGTCGGCAACCAACTCCGGCATCCGGTGCAAATGGTCGATATTCAGGCCAGACACCGTATAGATCAGGCTGGTATGAAACCCCTTTGCCACCGCTTTTTTGAGATTTTCAGTGCAGGTCGCAAACACCCCGTGGCCGCGGATGGGATCGTTGACCGCCGCCTCCGGTCCATCCAGGCTGAAGCTGAGAAAATCAAGTTCCCGGGGGCTTACCCTCTCAAGCAGGTCATGGAACAAATAACCGTTGGAATCCACAGTGACATGGTAATTCATCCCCTTGGCCGAGCGGATAATTTCCGCAAGATCGGGATGCATGGTCGGCTCGCCCCCAAGCAGAATCAGGTTGGTTTCCCGCTCCGGCCGGGAAAAACATTTCAGCCAGGCGCGCACGGTCTCAAGGGGCAAGGTAGCGGTGCCATGCTGGGAAGGGTTGATATAACAGTGTTTGCAGCTCAGATTGCACCCGGTGAGCAGATGAAAAAACACGTTACGCTCTCCCGGAATAAATCCAACCGTCCGGGCAACTGAAGAGTTCATTGTTTTGTATCCTGTAGGGGTTGATAAACTCATGAAAGGTCCAATTTTTTCAAAGATGGCCAAGTAAAAACACAGATATGCAGGTAAGCGCAGACTCCGAGGAGTAGTGTTCCGGGGCGGGTCTCGACTATACAGGTAGTATGCCAACGAGTCGCCCCGGGACAGGACGCCATAGATCGAAGTTTTTACGACGCCATCAGGGTTGGGCAAGGGTATACCTGCTAAGCAGACTGTCCTGCCAGTAGGGAAAGTTGCGAAAAAACTGTTGGAACAGGGCAAGACACTCATTACGAAGTACGCCGGCCTCGACGTTGACTTCTGCCTGCATCCCGGCATAAAGGGGATTGAGCTGATACAGGGGCAGATTGGTGCCGCCTCCCATAATGTCTTCATACCCGTACACAAACCGGCGCAGGCCAGAGAGCAGCATGGTGGAAAAGCACATCAAACAGGGCTCCATGGTTGAATAGACTATCATACGGCTGCAATCCGTTTTCGGCCGCTCCCGCAACAGTCGGCGCAACGTCACCACTTCGGCATGGTCGATCTCGTTAAGGGCGCCCTCGGTGCTGTTTTGTCGATGGCCGCTGGCCACGATTTTCCCTTCGGCCACCAGCACGCAGCCCACCGGAAATTCGCCGCAATCAAGGGCGGTTTCCGCCTCCTTCAGGGCCTGTTGCATATAATAGGTGTGATCCATAAAATCGTCGACGGGAAGATATTCCCTGGTAATAGCGAAAAACCTTGCTCACCTGGGAACTGTTATACAGTGTACTATATATAGTATGGAATTTATTATGGAATGATTGCCAACATACGACCAATATCATGAAGGCCTGTCCCGACGCTCCACTCTTCTTGATCTGCGCCTTTACCCAAGACGGGTTTTCCAGTAACCAGGCTTGCGACTCAAGTGCATAACAGCCTGGATCATAACAGAATTATTATCTTCGATCGTATAATATATACCAAAAGGGAACCGTTTGATCAGGTACCGACGGACACCAGTGTCAACTTGCTGCCAACTTTAAGGAAATTGAATAATATGGTTGATACCGCTTTCTGTCTCTGCAACAAATGCCCTGGCAAGAGATGGCGAAATTTTAAAATAGTATAGAGCAGCTTCAGAGTATTCCTGGAAGGCCGCGGGATGAAATTTATAATTCACTGATCAATTATTTCCCTGACTTTGGCCAAACACTCGTCTCCGTTTAGAGGCCGAACCATGCCGGCAAGAATCTCATCTCTTCTTTTTTTGACTTCTTCCAGGTGATTTTTTGTTATTTGCGGGGCAATTTCTTCTTTAATACTGGCAATAAGCTTTTCAGCCAATATTGCCTTAGCCTCATTGGGGAGGACCTGGGCTTCAGTTAATATTTCATCTATTGACATTGGCATATTTATCTCCCTTCTCTAACACTGTGATATTTTTTTATATCGACCGTACACAGGGACCGGCGGAGATTATTCCTCAGAGCTTTGGTTGACCTGTAACCTTGGCAGCAAGACTGAGTTCCGAGAAACCGCCGCGCCCGCCTGTCTACTGTAACGACTTGTTATAACTTTCATTCTTTTATTGATTCTTTCCGGAGCAGTCTTTTGTAATATATAACATCAAGGTATATACAAATTGAGGTAATTACCAGATAGCTGTTCAATGCGCCATATATAATGAACAAAACACCATCACAAACTACGGCCGAAACGGAGCACAGCCTTGGCAACCGTTATGCCACTTTGGGGCTGGTACCAGTCGTGTCCCTTGTCGACAAAGGGAAGATAGACAAGCCGGGTTGCCGTCTTTTCAAGTCGCACCTTGGGCAGGAAGGGAAATATGTTTTTCCTGGCGGCAGAGGTGGCAGCCAGGATAACCTTAACCGACTGCCTGGCCTCGGAGGCGGGCAGGGTCACCGGATACATGGAATCGGTGACATGGCCGGGACCGGGAGCAAGCCGCCACTGGCTGATGGTTGCATTCCTGCCGACCCGGAGAAATACCCTGGGCCGTAACTTGAAGGCGGGAATCCAGAAACTCATCTCTTGCATCTCCCAGGAAGAACGGACAATCATGGCTTGATTGGTCTGGCGAACAAAATCCGCAAAACTCCGGATATCAAGAACAGGTATCTCACAGGAAATTCGCCAAAACCCCAGATACATGGTCGTTCTCCGGCCGCCCGGAACCATCTGCCAGTCGACCGATTCCAGTTTCTCCCGGCCAATGGCCCAGACCGTATCGCAGTTGGCGCAGGTCATGACAAGGCAATCCCCCTCTCCTTCAAGGCTTTCCCCGCACCGGGGACAAAGGGTGGCGGTAAATTTCTCCTGCCAGCCTGACTTAAACGGAGTTGCCGACGGCAGGGCTTCGGCTGGATGCTCCAACCGCAGCAGAGTATTGCCGGTAACAGCATCAACCAACCGATCTTCCCGCCTGGCAACGGGCAGATAGACAAAGGATACCGTCTCACCGATGAAGGCCCGATGCAGAAAACGGCTGTGGGCTGAATATTCGACCGTTTTCACCCTGGTGGAGAATTCGTAAACCAACTCCCCGCCGTCATAGCTGACCGGTTTGCGCACGGTCTCTTTTTGTTCCAGCCGCAGGGGAGTCAGACGGATGGCCTTTTCCAGCACGGCGCGGGCCTTTAAGGTCAATGGGAGATAGCGGCCCGAAATCTGCGGCGCCAGTCGTCTGACCGGCATGACCTGAGGGCGAACCCCCAGAGACGGAGGCAATCCCGGAACATCCACACCTATCTGGGTCGTGTCCACAACCCTATGGCCGATTCCCGCCTCGTTAACAACAAAAATCGATCCCTTAAACCGCAGATACGGCACATACAACAACGGCGTATCCCACTTGTTCTCATGCTTCGGCGGCAGGTAGTAGCGAAAAACACCGTTTGCGCGAATAAAACTCTTGACCTCGCAATAGGGACAGGTAAGCAGACGGTCTGTTTCCTGTACAACTATCGGCGCCCCACACTGCGGGCAGGCCTGTTCTACCTTAATATGCACGGGCTGCAGCCAGGGCCATCATCAGATTTTTCTTCCGCATTGGTTGCAGAAGGCCGAGCCGGGAAGATTATTGGCATGGCAGTGGGGGCAGACCGTAATTCCGGGTTTTTCATCGGCCGGATGACCGCAGTGTGGACAAAAACGGGCTTCAGCGCTTAAATTTTCTCCACAGTTGACACATTTTCGCATCACCACCAGCTGATGGCTGCAATAGGGGCAAAAGCGGGCATCGGCCGGAATGGTATTCTCACATTCCGGACAACGGACAACGGCTGCCTCTTCCTGTGGCGACGCTTGTGTCTGCAGGCCGCCGAACATGCCGGGCATCATCATACCCAGACCAAGACCCAGGCCGGCCCCGGCTTCACCGCCGCCTTCAGCGGCCTTTTCCATGGCCATGGCCGCTTTCATGCGGACAAATTTGTCCATATCCGTAATCACGCTTAGACGGCTGCGATCATCAATGGCTGCCTGCACCTCCTGGGGCGGGGTAATGGAGGTGATGTACAGTCCATCCAGGGCAAGGCCGAAACGGGCAAAATCCTTTGCCAGACGCTGCTGAAGCCCCAGGGCCAGGGCATCGAAATGTCCGGGCAGATCAAAGAGGGTGCGTAATTTCTCGCCAAGATAATCATTGAAACGGGAGACAATGACGCGTTTTAAATATTCCTCGACCTGTTCAGAGGTGTATTTGCCCATGGTTCCAGCAAGGGTGTTGATAAACAGCACCGGCTGGACGACACGGATATTGAAGACGCCATGGGCGCGCAGACGGACCATACCCAGCTCCGCATCCCGAAAGGCAACCGGATCACGGGTGCCCCATTTCAGGTCGGTAAACACCTTGAGATTGACAAAATAGACCTCGGCCCGCAGGGGACTCTTCATGCCCCAGGGCGCGGACAGAATTTTCGTCAGGATCGGAATATTGCCGGTCTTCAGGGTGTGACGGCCGGGACCAAAGGCGTCACAGGCCCTGCCCTTGTAATACATGACCCCGGCCTGACTCTCGCGGACAGTCAGCTGGGCGCCCCATTTTATTTCACCGGACCCGTGTTCTGGCAGTCTGTGCAGCAGTTCCCGGCCGGTTTCGTCAAACCATTCCAGGTTTTCCAACAAAATCACATTATCAACACCCATATTTTTTCCCTTGATTGTCATTGTCCCTTGGTAAAAGTTGCTCTCTTCATCAAACGAATTATAGTACGGCGACCGGGAAAAAAGCAAAAAAGAAAGGGTGCCTTGAAAAATTAGACTTTTCGTTCGAGGTCAAGGAACAGGAAAATTAAAAAGCGAAGCATATTAGACATATGTGAGCATTTTTCATTTTTCTGTGACGCAGAGATCGGGCGAAAAGGCAATTTTTCAAGGTGGCCGAAAGAAAAAAACCCTCGACATTCAAGCAAAACCGCCTCTCCTGCAAATGATCATGGGCAGGTGGAGACGATTTCGCACACTGACAAAAAAATACCATGAGCGTACAACAAGACCAATGG
>JALVAI010000482.1 GCA_027011235.1 Desulfobulbaceae bacterium | reverse complement strand
TTCCTCTTCGGCTATTGTGCCACCTTTATCAGGGTAAAGCAATCAGTGAAAATACACCACTCCTCCGCAAGTGGACGGAGGCACAGGTGTTGCGTGACCCTGGGGAATGGGTCTTCGCCACTGCAACATAAAAAAAATAATGCCGGAGACAGGTTGTGTTGCGGCATAAACGAGGTACATCCATGACAACTCTTCTTGATCTGGGATCCATGGAGATATCCTGGCTCGGCGGCGGTGAATTTGAGCTGGACGGCGGCACCATGTATGGCGCGGTGCCGAAAATACTCTGGCGGAAAAAATACCCGCCCGATGAGGAGAATTATATCAAACTGCTCAACGCCCCCCTGCTGGTAACGGTAGAAGGGCACAATATTCTGATCGATACCGGTCTGGGCAATAAACTTACCGTCAAACAAAAGCAGATCTTCCGGGTATACCGGGACTGGTCACTGGTGGAGGACCTGGCGGCAAAGGGTCTGGCAAGGGACGATATTGATATCGTCATCCTGACTCATTGCGATTTTGATCATGCCGGCGGCGTTGTCATGCGCAATGATACCGGCGGCATGGAGCTGACCTTTCCCCGTGCCCGGCATATTGTACAGAAACGGGAATGGGAGGATGTCTGCGCCCCCAATATCCGTTCGGCCCATACCTATTGGCCGGATAACTTTTCCGGGCTTGCCGACAGCGGCCTGCTGGAACTTGTCGATGGTGATGCGCAAATCGTGCCCGGGATCACCGTTCGTCTGACCGGGGGCCACACCCGCGGTCATCAATTGGTGGCCATGGAGGGAGAGAAAGAGTGTGCCGTCCACCTCGGTGATCTTTTTCCCACCCATACCCATGCCAATCCTCTGTGGATCATGGCCTATGACAACTTTCCTCTGGATGTGGTGCGGATAAAAGAGCGTCTGCTGCCGGAGTACATTCGCAACCAATGCTGGTTTACCTTTTATCACGATATCTATATGAAGGCCTGCCGGCTTGACGAAGAGGGGCGGGTGGCCACATCCCTGGTATAATCAGCATGGGGCCAGAAAATCGATGCCAATCCCGGTATTTTTCTTCCTTGACAGAAAATTAGTTTTTCAATATAAGACCAAATCAATCTTAAATGTCTTTGTTCGATATTTTTTCAGCTACTTCAAAGGAGTAAACTCATGATTGCCTTATGGATTCAAAATGCAAGCCATGCCCAGTTACAGGAACTCTGGTGGTTGCTCTGTTCCGTGGTTGGTTCCCTGTTTCTCTTTCTGACCTTTGTTCAGGGCGGGCAGACACTGCTCTGGCAGGTGGCGGAGACAGATACCGACAAGGACCTGATCATCAACTCACTGGGAAGAAAATGGGAGTTGACCTTCACAACCCTGGTCCTGTTCGGCGGCGCCCTGTTTGCTGCCTTTCCCAAGTTTTACGCCACCTCTTTCGGTGGTGCCTACTGGGTATGGATTCTCATTTTGTTTACCTTTATCATTCAGGCGGTCAGTTACGAGTATCGCAAAAAGCCCGGTAACATCCTGGGCGCACGGGTTTACGAGGGATTTCTCCTGGTAAACGGCGTTGTCGGCATCCTGCTTATCGGGGCAGCCGTCGGCACCTTTTTCACCGGTTCCAATTTTGTTTTAAGCCAATACAACCTGGTGACCTGGACCAGCTCCCTGCGCGGGCTCGAGGCCGCCTTTTCCCTGTTCAATCTTTCCGTTGGCCTGTTTCTGGTCTTTAATGCCCGCGCTTTAGGTGCCATGTATCTGCTGAATAATATTGACTTCACCGACAACGACGGCCTGGAGGAGCGGTTACGGGCCGCAGCCTATAAAAATTTTCTCTACAGCCTGCCCTTTCTCGGCTGGTTTGTTCTCCAGATTATCCCCATGGACGGCTATGCCATTGGCCAGAACGGAGAGATTGTTCGTGTCACCTTTAAGTATTTTCTCAATCTCATCGAGGTGCCGGCCCTGTTTATCTCGTTGGTATTCGGGCTGCTGCTGGTCGTGACCGGGGTCATGCTGACGGCCAAAACATCTGCCAGGTGCGGTATCTGGTCATCCGGGCTGGGCACGGTGTTGCTGGGCCTGGCCATCTTTGGAATGGCCGGGTTTAACAATACGGCATTTTATCCCTCAAAGGTTGATCTCCAGTCCAGTCTGACCATCTATAATGCCTCATCCAGTCTCTATACCCTGCAGGTGATGACCTGGGTGGCCCTGCTTATTCCCGTTGTTCTTGCCTACGTTATCTATGTCTGGAAATCCATGGACAGCAAGAAGATGAGCCTGGTGGATCTGGGTGGTCGCGGTTCCTATTGATTCTGGATGGCATCGTTTATAACCATCCCTATCAGATAAACCGTTTCTTGGTATGCGACTGACACGCGCCGCCGAATATGCCATCCGCTGTATGGTGTATCTGGCCAAACAGGGCAGGGGAGTACTGACCAGCAGACAGGAGATTGCCGAGCGGGCCGATATTCCCACCCATTTTCTGGCAAAAATCGCCCAGGACCTTGCCCGGGCCGGATTTATCGAGATCAGGCAGGGGGCTCGCGGCGGCTTTGTTTTGCTGAAAAAGGCCGCCGACATTTCGCTGCTTGAGGTGGTGGAAACCATGATCGGTGAAATTTCCCTCAATGACTGTGTCGCCCGGCCGGCATCGTGCAAGATCACCTATGGATGTGCCGTCCATAGGGTGTGGGCGGACGCCCGTGACCAGTTGCGTGCCACCCTTGCCCAGGTCACCTTTGCCCAACTGGTCAACGAGGAATCCTGTATTTCTTCGTTTCCGTCCGACAAAATAATGGCGCCGGATTCCCTGGAACAGACCATGGTGAATGATTCGGGTAAACTGCAATAAACATGGCAGGGTCGCTACCGATTTATGTCCGGAAAGAGTAACCGGAAGTAACTTCATAATAAAAATCGTCATGATAACAGAGGCTATGGGAAAGCGGTCGTCCCGGACACTGGCCGTCAGGGTCCTGGAGTTTTATATTGACGGTTTTCGGCGGATGACCGTGGGCCGGACCCTGTGGAAGGTCATCCTCATAAAACTGTTTATCATGTTTGCTGTTTTGAAATTATTTTTTTTCCAGGATTTCCTGGATGCCCGTTTTACAACCGACCAGCAGAAGGCCGATTATGTCCTGGAACAGATTACTGCGCCTGTTCAGGCTCAACCAGCTTTACAACAAGGAGGAGAATTATGATCGAGAATGTTAACCCTGCCATGGTGGACTGGGCCAGGGCGCAATTCGCCCTGACGGCCATGTATCACTGGATATTTGTACCCCTGACCCTGGGGATCACCTGGATTATCGCCTTTTATCACACTATTTATGTGAAAACGGGTAGTGAGGAATGGAAGAACCTGACCCGGTTCTGGATGAAGCTGTTTGGAATCAACTTTGCCATTGGTGTTGCCACCGGCATTATCATGGAATTTGAGTTTGGCACCAACTGGTCCAATTACTCCTGGATGGTGGGGGATATATTCGGCGCCCCGCTTGCCATCGAGGGCATTGCCGCCTTTTTCCTTGAGGCGACCTTTTTTGCGGTCATGTTTTTCGGCTGGAATCGCGTTTCCAAACGTTTCCATCTGTTTTCCACCTGGATGGTCGCCATCGGCTCCAACCTGTCGGCTGTCTGGATCCTGGTGGCCAACGCCTGGATGCAGCATCCGGTCGGCCAGGCCTTTAACCCGCAAACGGCCCGCTTTGAAATGCATAACTTTGCCGACGTGGTCTTCAACCCGGTGGCTGTCTCCAAGTTTACCCATACCACCAGCGCCTCCATGCTCTTTGCCGCCCTCTTTATCATCTCGATTTCGTCTTACTATCTCTTGAAGGGGCGCCATGTGAAAATGGCAAAACGGTCCATCGTGGTTGCCGCCGTCATCGGTCTGCTGGCCTCGGGCTTTGTCGGGTTTACCGGTGATGAGGCCGCCTACGAAGACGCCCAGCATCAACCGATGAAGCTGGCCGCCTTCGAAGGGCTGTACCAGGGCAAGAAAAATGCCGGTCTGGTGGCCTTTGGCATGATCAATTCCGGCAAAAAGGTTGGCGATGATCAGGATCCTTTCCATTTTGAAATCCGGGTGCCTGGTATCTTGAGCATGCTGGCGAACCGAAAATTCGGCTCTTTTGTTCCCGGCATCAATGATCTGGTGTACGGCAATGCCGAGCAGGGGATCATGGGCGCTGCCGAAAAGATTGAAAAGGGCAGGGTGGCCATTGCCCAGCTCGATGCCTATAAAAAGGCAACAAAGGCCGGGGACGCGGCATCCGCCCAGGCCGCCCTTTCCCTGTTTGACCAGAACAGGGAGTATCTTGGGTACGGTTTTCTGGAAAAACCTGAAGATGCGGTGCCGCCGGTTGGTCTCTCTTTTAATGCCTTTCATGTGATGGTTGTTCTGGGGACCATCTTTCCACTGGTTTTTCTGGCCTTTCTCTACTATTCCTACAGGGGTACCCTGGCGGAGCAGAAATGGCTGCTTGCAGGCGGGACAATCATGTTCTTTCTGGGACTTGCCGCCCATGAGGCGGGATGGATCGTTGCTGAAGTCGGTCGTCAGCCGTGGGCCATTCAGGATCTGCTGCCAGTGACCGTGGCCCGCTCCAACCTGACCGCCGGAACTGTACAGACGACCTTTTTCATGTTTTTGATTCTGTTTACCATCCTCCTGGTAGCCGAGGTCAGTATTATGTTGAAACAGATCAGCATCGGTCCGGAAGAAAATTAACGACAACTCCGTTGCCTGTCCGGGCCGGGATGTTTCAGGACCGGCCGGCAGGTCGAACAAGCTTAAAGGAGAAAAAAATATGAATACTTTTCTACTGTTGTCCTGGCTGGCGGTTATTGTTGTTTCCTACCGCCTGTCCGTTCTTTTGTTGAAGAAGATTGAGCTGTTGTAGCATTATGGGTGCCTTGAAAAATTAGAATTTTCGCTTGAGGTCAAGGAACAGAAAAATTAAAAAGCGCAGCATGTTAGACATATGTGAGCATTTTTAATTTTTCTGTGATGCAGAGATCGGGCGAAAAGGCAATTTTTCAAGGTGGCCTTATTACTGTTCTGTAACAGGAACAGACCTCTCCCGGGCAGTTGGCGCCTCTCCTCCGTGCCAGCTGCCCGCTATTCCTCTCCCTCTTCAACCACGGAGAAACCCCATGCCCAAAGTTCTGCTTCTTGGTTCCAATGTCCAGATCTACAATCTGCCGATCAAAGAGGTCAGTCTGCTCAGAGAGGGAAGCCTGCCTGCCTATGGCTATAACCCCGGTGATGATATCGAACTACTTGCCGGTAAGGTGGCCGAGGTTGGAGGACGTCTTGAGGAATGTCTGACCTGGCTGGCTTCGTACCTGACCACCTCGGAGCTGTCGCCGAGGATCCATTCACTGACCTATGGCCGGGAAAAAAAGGTCTACCAGATATTCAAGAAACGGGTTTTCCGCCAGCGCCGCGCCGAGGACCGGGACAGGAGAGAACATGGCTGGTTCATGGTCAAGCAGATCCTGCCCGCCGAGGGGCGCGGTTTTCACAAGGACCATTTTGTATTCACCGATGAAAATCGTGCTGCCTTAAGTAACAATGACGGCATTGTTCTTATCGATGATTCGGGCGTGCCGCCTCAGATCAGTGATGAGATAGCGGCAATGAACCCAGGCCTTTGGTGTATTGCCATGGGCATTTCCGTGGCCCACTGGCAACAATGGGCCAGGCACCTGGGCGATCGATTCACCCTGTTCTGCCGCCTGTCCGATCTTGAGACCACCCGGATGGAGATGGACAGCTCGGTCAACTGGGAAAGCATTGTCGCCATGTGTCTGCGGGCCCTGAGGACCCCGGAAGTCGGGCTCTGGGACAAGCGTCATAATCGCTTTTTCTGTCATATTATCGTTGAGATGTTCCCGCATGGCATCCTCTATGTCGGGCCCGGCGGTTCCTATTTCCGCTATCGAAAAGGATGTCTGCCCGAGAAGAGTTCCCCGCGTCAGAGAGGGTCGGTTCCCTGCTATGATACCATGGTCACCTCCATGTTGACCATGGATGCGCTTCGGTTTAACGGCTTTTCCTTTTCCCGCAACTGTTTTTATGACCTCTCCAAGCGGGTACTGCTGAATTGGGAAGTTCTCTCGCAAAACGGCTATGCCTTTGATGACGGCCTGGAGTTCCCGGACCTTGATTTTTCCTCCACCTATCCGGATGGCTCTCCCTGTTCATTTCTGGAGAATTGCCAGGACCCCACCTTTGTCGAGCTTCCGGCATTTTCGGCTGATTTCGATTCCACCCTTGAACTGGTTGCCGGCCAGGTTTGGAATGAGGAGAAAAAAAAGGCCCTGCGCTCATTTTTTCGTATTCCGTTGCTGCCCCCGATTCGCGAGAATGGCGGTCTGGGCTATGACTATCTTGATATCATTGTCTCGGTGTTGCACTATCTCAAGGAAGAGGTGAACCGGGGAACCGGTTTTAACAATCTGCCGATCTTCCAGTTGGGCCATCTGCGCACCACTGATCCGGCTGAAATTGATCCCGTGATCACCCTCCATAATGTAATGGACTCCTATGTGTCCAAATCAAGCGTCCTGAGGCCGCTCTGTATAGGGGTGTTCGGCCCCCCAGGTTCCGGCAAATCCTTTGCCGTCAAGCAGGTGGCCAATGTTATTTCAAAGAATTTTTCCGGTAATCCCTTTGATTTCTTTGAGTTCAACCTGACCCAGTTTGCCGACCCCGACGAGATTAACTCGGCCATTGATCCCATCCGTGCATCGGTGGCCCAGGGCAAGGTGCCGATAGCCTTCTGGGATGAATTTGACTGCCGCTATGACGGCAACGAGTTCGGCTACCTGCGTTATTTTCTGCCCGCCATGCAGGATGGCGTTACCTATGTGCATGGTATTCCTTATCATATCGGCAGGGCCGTTTTTGTCTTTGCCGGCGGGGTCAAGGCCAGTTATACGGATATGGAAAAATTACTGCATCCCGCTGATGTAAGAGAGCTGGAGATGACCAAGACCTTGAAAATACCTGATTTTATGAGTCGTCTGCGGGTGGTCCTTGATATTGACGGCATTGAAATCGCGGAACATCTGCTCCGCGATTCGGCCAATGAGGACGAACTTGAAGAGCTGCAACGTATTCTTTTGAAACGGGCCTTTATTATTGCCCACCAGATGCAGACCCACTGGAAGACAGCGGCCCGCAAGACCTCGGGCCTTCTCCTGCGCCTGTTGCTGGCCGAGTACAAATTCGGCGCCCGGTCGATAGAAGCGGTCATCGAGGCCAGCCGGGCGGCGGATCGTCTTGTCTATGGCCTGCCGGAACTTATCGCGCCGTCGGCGGCCCGGATCCACGCAAGCTGGCGGGTTGAGCTGGAACGGCGCATCGATCAGGTGCGCAAGAGCAAGGGATTACGGGCGGTCTGGTAGGATTGCGGGCCGTCTTGGTAGAGGAGCTGTCGCTCTTGGAATCATGAGGTCTTTTTCAGGGTTTTCTGAACGTATTCCAGTAGTTTGTTCATGCTGACCGGCTTTCGGAGCATGGCGGCTATATCAAGCCGGACAAAGTCATGGGCCGAGATATTTTCACTGTACCCGGTGGCCAGAATGATCGGAACATCGTGGCGGATTTCCCTGATTTTTGCAATAAGATCCATGCCGGTCATCTTCGGCATATTCTGATCGGTGACCACCAGGTCCCATTGTTGCGGATTGGCGCTGAAAATTTTCCAGGCCTCCTTACCATTTTTACAGGTTGTCAGTCGAAAGCCGTATTTTTCCAGATAGGTTTTTACAAGATTACGGATTGCCTGTTCATCATCGGCAAACAGAATGGAGGCCCTGCTTCCCTTTTCGGCAACGGAAGAATCGGCATCCTTTTTCCCGGCAGCGGTATGGGCGGGCATGGAAGGTGCGACCGGGAAATAGATAATGAAAATGGTTCCCTTGCCCGGTTTAGAGCGTACCTTGATGCCGGCCCCGTGGCTTTGAAGAATACCGTGTACCACTGCCAGCCCCAGGCCGGTGCCCTTTCCGTATCCTTTGGTGGTGAAATAAGGATCAAAGATCTTCTTAATGACCTTGGCCGACATACCGTGTCCGGTGTCCCTGACCACTAAGCGCACATATTTCCCGGCCGGCAACTCAGGACCGCCCCCACGGCCCTTTTTCGGGGTATAGGTGATGTCCTGTAGACTGACGCTCAGGATGCCGCCGTGTTCTTTCATGGCATGGAGGCTGTTGGTGCAGAGATTGACAATAAGCTGATGGATCTGGGTTGGATTGGCCAGTACCAGGGCGGTCGAGGTGATGTCCTGGCGGATTGTAATCGTCTTTGGCGCCGATGAACGAAGCATCTGCACGGCTTCCCGTATGATCAGGGAAATCTGCACCGCCTGCTTTGCCTGGTCTTCCTTGCTGCTGAAGGTCAGTATTTGCCGGACCAGTTCACTGGCGCGTTGTGCTGCTATCTGTACCTGATGTAATGAGTCGGCAATGGGCGATGTCTTTTTCACCTTCATCAGGGCCAGGTCGGTATAGCCCATGATGGCGGTCAAAATATTATTAAAATCATGGGCAATGCCTCCGGCCATGGTGCCTATGGCCTCCATTTTCTGGCTCTGGCGCAACTCTTCTTCAAGTTGTTTTTCCGTGGTCATGTCTTTCATCGAGACATGGAGAATCTTGCCGCTGGCCGTGGGCACGCAATGGACATTGGCTTCGGTCAATCGGACGGTACCCTTGCGCGAGCGGATGTACCACTGACAGGTGACTGTTTCACCCGCAAAGGCCTGTTCCTTTATTTCACGTATTTTTTGAAGGGTCGGCGTGCCGTCGGGTTGAATCTCCGGCGCGAACGCATCGGAGGGCAGACCGATAAGCTCTGTCTTGTCCTTGCAGTCCAATAATTTCAGGCCTGCCCTGTTGCTGTCGAGATAGCGCCAGTTTTTAAAGAGGAAGTGGGCATCATGTGAGGATTCAAACAGGGCCTGATAGAGTCGTTCCCGCTCTTCCAGCCTGTTTTCCGCCCTGTTGAGGGCGCTGACATCGATACCGATGCAGAGCAGTTCCAGAAAGGAGCCATCTTCACCGGTGATAACCTTGTTGCACCACTGGATGTGCGCACGGCTGCCGTCTCTGCGCAGATTGTTCAGGGTGCAGCTGCGGAATCGGGTGGGATTCCGAAGGATCCTTGTCATCAGTCTGTTGATGAATTTTTTCGGGTCCGGTCTTGTTGGGAGAATGGTCCCCAGAATGCTGTGATCAACGAGATCATCACGGGTAAATCCGAAGAAATCCAGCCCGTATTGGTTGATAAAGAGGATTTTGCCCTGAGGATCAAGTCGGAGAATAATACTGTTGCTGCTCTGGACCAGTTCCTGATACAGTCGTTGCTGATGGTGGAGACGGCGTATTTTTTTGCGCAGGCTTTCATTGACCGAAGAGAGGATGTCGGCCAGCATGTTGATGTCGCTTTCCGCCAAAGCGGTTGTCCCGTCCGTTCCGGGAACCGGTATCGGTTCGGGCTGTTTTTCTTTAAACGCGGGCCGGATAAGTGTGAACAACAGCCAGCACAGCAGGGCGATGATCAGGATGATCGTCAGCACCAGCAAAATGGCAAGGATGTTGAGAAGGGAGAGTATCATGATAAAAAGGGTGGGTTACAGAGATGCGGTCCGTAACCTCCTCCGGCCAGCCGTCAATGACAGCGCAGAAAGGCGGCCTGCAGCATTACCGGATAGGGGAAGGAGACATCTTTGTTGCCCCACTGGCCAAGACCTATACCAACAAATTCACCCTGTCTGTCCCAGACATCAAAGCTGTATTTCCAGCCGCACCACTGATCGTTGCAGCGATATTCCCGGCCAGGTCCAAAATAGGCAAAGGTAAAACCAGGGTTATCTTTCATCCTGCGGGCCTGACCAAGAAGGACCAGGTCGGCCCCGTGTGCCTTTGCCTCCCGGTCAAGTTTTGCGCGCATTGCGGCGCCATCCGTTCCTGCCGGCATGCTGACCAGTAATTCGGCAAAAACCCGGCATGGTGGAGCGGCCTGGGCCGCCTGAAAGATGTATTGTACCTTGTCGGTTGGTGGATAGACAGGGCCGTGAAACGCATAGGGATTGACCTCTTTTCCGCCGCAGGCGGAGAGAAGGAGTAGCGAACAGAACAGTAAGAGAAATGGAGAGAGTTGTTTTTTCATAGGTGTTTTTATGGTTTGTTGTCGCCGGCCAATATGGTCCGGCAGGCCGGTTTGTTGAAAAATAGATGGATTCGTTTTATCGGGTTTCGGGTGTGGAGTCAGCCTCTGTGGCGTTGCTGAACAGGTCATGTAAAAAAACAGAACATCAGTGAGATTGCAAGAAGAAAAACATACGTTTGTGGTTGCCGATCTCCTTTTGCTGGTAACCGCCCTGGTCTGGGGCTTTGGATTTGTCGCCCAGAGGGCCGGCATGGAGTATGTTGGCCCGTTTACCTTTAACGGTATCCGCTTCCTGTTGGGGGGACTATGCCTGCTGCCGATGACCGTGCGGGCGGATCACACCATGGCAAAGGAAGTTGGCGCGGCCATGCCACCTGGAAAGGCAGGCCTTTGGGCGGGTTGTCTTTTGTTTGTCGGGGCCAGCCTGCAACAGGTCGGCCTTCTGTATACCAGCGCCGGCAAGGCGGGATTCATTACCGGGCTGTATGTTATTTTTGTTCCCATCTTTGGTCTTGTCCTCGGCAGGCGGACCAGTTGCGGCACCTGGCTTGGGGCATTGCTGGCAACGATAGGCATGTATTTTCTCAGCGTCCGCGAGGATTTCACCATTGGTACAGGAGATCTCCTGGTTCTGGCCGGTGCCGGGGTCTGGGCCCTGCATGTGCTGTTACTTGGCTATCTATCGCCGCGTACCCATCCCATCCGTCTTGCCATGGCGCAGTTTCTCTACTGTGGCCTGTTCAGCCTGATCGTTGCCCTCTGTTTCGAGACAATTTCGCTGCCTGCTGTTTATGGTGCAACCATACCCATCCTCTACGGCGGCCTCTGTTCGGTCGGGATCGGCTACACGTTGCAGACGGTTGCCCAGCGCTGGGCCCATCCTGCCCATGCATCCATTCTTCTCAGCCTTGAAGCCGTATTCGCAGCTGTTGGCGGCTGGTGGCTGCTTGGGGAAACACTCTCCGGGCGGGGATTGTTCGGTTGCGGCCTGATGCTCGTCGGAATGCTGTTTTCCCAAGTATATCCACTTCTGCGCAGGAAAAGAGTACCTTTGGTCCATAACTGAGGCAGTTTTGCATAACAGGTCCTTCTGCCCGGCTCCTGGGTAATTGTTCTGTAAATATTGCCTTCCCTTCTTTTGATTCATCTTCTTGTCTGGTATACTGCAAAAATAATTCATACAAAAAATGATGGCGTCGTAAAAACTTCGATCTACTGCGTCGTGTGTCCCGGGGCGATTCACAACATACTACCTGTATAGTTGCGACCCGCCCCGGAACACCACTCCTTGTATATCTGTGTTTTTACTTAGCCATCTTTGAGAAAATTTTGAATTTTTACGAGTTCATCAAAAATAATCATTATTCCAGTCACAAAAAAAATCACCAATATTACCTCTGAGGCGGCTTGCAAAACCTCCTGATTTTTCATGGAAACAGTTTCCTCCTCCCATAAACGCGAACGCTTTCTGCTCACTGTACTGCTTTTGGTACTCGGTATAGCCCTCACCCTGTCCGATGGCCTCAAGCGTTGGGACCTGACCCTGTATGATCTGTTTTCAACCGTCTATTACCAAAAGCCTTCCAATGATGTCCTGATCATTGCCATTGATGAACTCAGTCTGCGGGAATATGGCCGCTGGCCCTGGTCCCGGCGTATCCATGCGCAATTGATCGACAAACTCAGCCGGGGCGGCGCTGAGGCCATTGGCTATGACGTCATCTTTTCCGAGGCAAACCGCAATGATCCTGAAGATGATCGCATCCTGGCTGCGGCCCTTGCCCGGAGCGGTCGGGTTATTTTGCCGGTTTTCCATGAAAAAATGGTTGGCGGGGGAGCCCTGCAACTGACTCTGCCCCTGCCCGGATTGATCAGGGCGGCGGCCGGTCTTGGCCATGTCGATGCTCAACTGGATCCGGATGGAATTGTGCGCAGGACATTACTGGAGTCAACCGGAGGCGGAAAACAGTATCCGGCCCTTGTGCTGGCAATGTTGCAGTTGTCTGCGGAAAAGACAGCATCCTCCACAAAGGCAACCGGCGGCAGGGACCGGGAAACTGCCAAAGAGATCAGACAGAGGTATGGAGACAGTCCGGTCTATGTCTCCTTTACCGGTCCGCCCGGCCATTTTCCCGCAATCTCTTTTTCCGATTTTATGCAGCCCGATTATCCGGCGGAAGCAGTTGCCGGCAAGTTGGTTCTGGTTGGAGTTACCGCCCTTGGCCTTGGTGACAGTCTGCCGACCCCGGTTTCCGGGAAATCGATTCCCATGCCCGGAATCGAGTATAATGCCAACCTGTTGAGTGGCTTGTTGAACAATACTCTCATTGTTCCGGTATCCATGCAATGGCGCCTGGTCCTTGTCGCTGTCCTGGCCCTGGTTCCCATGCTGCTCTATTCGCTGCTCACGCCGAGGCAGAGTCTTTTTTTTGTTGTTCTTCTTTTTTTCCTCACCCTGTTCGTGTCCCTTTTCCTTCTGCATAAATTTCACCTGTGGTTTCCGCCGACCGCACTGCTGATCGTGCTGGCCCTCAGTTATCCGCTTTGGATATGGCGCCGCCTTGAAGAGACCATCGTCCAGTTATTTAAGGAAAAAGAACGGGCCCAGGTGATCCTTCACTCCATTGGTGATGGGGTCATTGCAACCGACAGCGCCGGCAGGGTGGACTATTTGAACCCTGTTGCCGCCAATCTGACCGGCTATTCTCTCTCCGAGGCCAGGGGGAGACCTCTGGAAGAGATCTTTCCCGCTGTCAGTGAAAGTTCAGACGACAGGCTGGCCGATATTGTTGCCCGTTGTCTTCGGGATAAGGGAAGTGTCACCCTGCAGGAAAACGGGATTCTCGTCAACAGGAAGAATAGGGAGCATGTGGTGCGGACCTCCGCCGGACTGCTTCATACCGCCTCTGGCAAGACGCAGGGGGTGGTCCTCGGCATTACCGATGTGACCGAGACACATAAGATGATGCAGCAAATGGCTTACCAGGCCACCCATGATATGCTCACCGGTCTGCCGAATCGCATCCTGCTCCATGAGCATCTTGCCGAGATGATAAAGCGGACTGATCCGGACATGGCCGCGGCTGTTTTTTACATAGATCTTGATCAGTTCAAAAAGGTGAATGACCAGATAGGTCATTACGGCGCTGACCAGTTGTTGAAAAGGGTGGGAGAGCGATTGCAGACCCATTGCGGCGACGATGACATCCTGGCCCATCTTGGCTCGGATAAATATGTGATCGTGGTCGATCGGATAGGAGGGCCTGCTGCGGCGGCCCGTTTTGCCGATGGACTGCTTGCCGAGCTGGGACCGCCCTTTTCCGTGCAGGGCCAGGATGTGTATATCTCCTGCACCATCGGTATCTGCATGTATCCAGGTGATGGAGAAGATGGTGATGAGCTGTTAAAAAACGCGGACACGGCCATGTATCGGGCCAAGGAATGCGGGCGCGGCCTGTATCGGTTTTTCTCCAGGTCAATGAACGACAGGATCAGGGAACGGCTGGATATTGAACAGCGTCTTCGGGCCGCCCTGGAGGCGGAAGAGCTGGAGATTTATTATCAGCCCCAGGTCCGGGCCGTTGATGGGAGTCTTGTTGGCGCCGAATCCCTGCTGCGCTGGCAAAACAGTGAATTCGGTCCGATCTCGCCGGCAAAGTTTATCCCCGTTGCCGAGGATTGCGGTCTGATTCTGCCCATGGGTGAGTGGGCCCTGCGCACGGTTTGCCGTCAGATACGAAACTGGCAGGATATGGGCCTGGAACCGGTCCGGGTGGCGGTCAACCTGTCGTCCAAACAGTTCCTGTATGGTAATATCGTTGATATTGTGCGCCGGACCCTGCGGGAAACCGCGCTTGATCCCGCTTTCCTTGAGCTGGAAATCACCGAGAGCCTGATCATGGACGATTTAGACCAGTCGACCCGGTTGATTAAACAATTAAAGGACCTGGGGGTTCGGGTGTCCATTGATGACTTCGGGACCGGCTATTCATCGCTGAGCTACCTGAAACACTTTCCGGTGGACCAGCTGAAAATCGACCAGAGTTTTGTCCATGACATAACCGATAATCCAAGTGATGAGGCGATTACCCTGGCAATTATCACCATGGCGCATGGACTGGGCCTGGGGGTGATCGCCGAGGGTGTGGAGCGCCAGGAGCAGTTGTCCATCCTTCAGCGGCAGAACTGTGATGAAATCCAGGGATATTTTTTCAGCCGACCCCTGTCGGTAGAGCAGATGACAAGTTATCTGCTTCAGGGTTCCTGCAAAATTGCATGATTTCAAGGCCCCCTTGCTTCCGGCTTCCTGTTGTGAACAGGAAAAAATAGCATATCACGACCAACTCTTGTATGGTGTTCTGTCCGTGTTGGTGTAGCCATTGTTTGCAACCGGGTATGGAGATGGGATTGAAGACAATATCATGAAGTACAGGGAGCCGAGTTTATGAGTGTATTCCAGGCCGTTATACTTGGGATTGTCCAGGGATTGACAGAATTTATCCCTGTGTCCAGTTCCGGTCACCTGGTGCTTGTTCCCCATGTTCTGGGCTGGCGATTTGATCCGGTCCAGGCATTTATTTTTGATGTCCTGGTGCAGTGGGGCACCCTGTTTGCCGTCATTGTGTATTTCCGGCATGATCTTATGGAGATAGCCGCGGCCTTCGTCAAGGGGTTGTGGATGCGGAAACCCTTTGCCACTGAAGAGGCGCGCATGGGCTGGTACCTGATTGTTGCCACCATTCCGGCTGTGGTTGTCGGTCTGCTGGCAAAAGACCTGGTCGAGTCCGCCTTTGCCAGCGCGCGGGCCACCGGTTTTTTTCTCCTTGTTACCGCGGCCCTCCTTGTTGCGGCAGAGCTTGTTGGCAAGCGCAACCGATCCACCGGCCAGATCAACTGGCATGATGCCCTGTGGATCGGCTGTTCCCAGGTCCTTGCCCTGCTGCCCGGAGTTTCCCGTTCCGGCGCCACCATTGCTGGTGGGATGACGAGAAATCTCGACCGCTCTGCAGCGGCCCGTTTTTCTTTCCTGATGTCTGTCCCGGTGCTGTTTGGCGCCGGAGTGCTGGCCTGTAAAGACCTTTTTACCATGCCGGCGGCGGACCATTTTCTGCTGCCCCTGGCGTCGGGTTTTCTGGCGGCCCTGGTTTCCGGCTATGCGGCCATTCGCTGGTTGATCGCCTATCTAAGCAGACATTCCCTTTATGTCTTTGCCGGTTATTGTCTGTTTATCGGCCTTGCCATAATCTTTACCGGTTGATTGTGTCGTAAAAACTTAGATCTACGGCGTCCTGTTCCGGGGCGATTGGTTGGCGTACCGCCTGTATGGTTGTGACCCGTCCCGGAAGACTACTCCTCGGGGGCTCCGCTCCACCCCGCTTACCAGTATTTTTGTGTTTTTACTTGGCTTCTTACGAGATTGTCACAGGTTGAAAAGGATATTTTTTATGGAAATTCTGCATACAATCACCACCTGGATCGTTCAGACGGTCGGCCACTGGGGCTATCCCGGCATCGTCATCATGATGTTTCTCGAGTCCTCATTTTTTCCCTTTCCCAGCGAGGTTGTGGTGCCGCCGGCAGGGTATCTCGCGGCCCGGGGTGAGATGTCCTTGATCCTGGTTATCCTGGCGGCAACAGGCGGCAGTCTTTTGGGAGCGCTGTTCAACTACTGGCTGGCGGTTCTGTGGGGGCGACCGTTTTTTGAGAAGTATGGTCGTTATGTCTTTGTCAGTAAAGAAAGCCTGGACAAGGCAGATCGTTTCTTTGCCGAGCATGGTCATATCTCCACCTTTATCGGCCGCCTGCTTCCCGGAATCAGGCAATATATCAGCCTGCCCGCGGGCATCACCCGGATGAATCTGCCTCTGTTCGCCGCCTTTACCGGGCTGGGCGCCGGGCTGTGGGTCATTGTTCTGGCCCTGGTTGGATACTATATTGGCAATAACCAGGAGCTGGTGCAGCACTACCTGCATCAGATTCTGCTTGGTATCGGGCTGTTTGCCGT
>JALVAI010000481.1 GCA_027011235.1 Desulfobulbaceae bacterium | reverse complement strand
CTGCGGACAAAATTTTACAAATGTGTCGACAGAAAGAGCTGGCTTTACCATTTACCCTGTTTCGTCGACTGAAAAATCAACTCTTCGGCGGTCGAATATGGCCGTCCGGGAATAGCTGGGCCGGGTCAGTCTTTTGGGGCTGTGGATGAACTCATGGGCATGCCACCCCTTGACGCAGAGATTGTTGCGCGAGACAGGATGATTGCGGCTCGGACTGACTCCGATGACCCTGTCGTCTTCAACGTGCAGATACAGGCCGCAGCCACAACCGCAGTAACAGCAGATGGTTGGTATGTCCGGCATGGAGCCTCCTGAAATCTAAGTTGGCTGGATTATTTTGATTTTTAATTTGAAAATTCGAGTTCTCTGAAACCGTAGGATTTACAATTTAACGTGTTGATTTTATTGTTGATGCCGTCAGTCTTGTTCCTGGTTCTCATTGAAGGCCCACTTTGACCAATTCGGAAAACAGTTCATACACTGATCGCCGATGTCCTATATAATGAACCTGTACCGTCTTGTTTTTTTCGATTGTCTTGTAAATAATGCGGTATCGTTTTACCGAGTATGACTGGTATCCGGTCAACTCTTCAACTAAATTTTTTCCGAGGCCGGGGTCCTTTTTCAAATCTTTGAGAGCAGCTTTAAGGAGTTTTCTTATTGCCGGGTGAAATGATGGGAGTAATCCGAAAGCTGTTTCGGTAAACTCAAGCCTGTAAAGCATCAAAAACCTCTTCCTCAGAAACCATTTGTCCTGTATTTACATCTTTAGCTGAGGATTTTAGAATAGCCATTGCACCTTGGTCTGCCAGAATTTCTACTGTCTCCATGAGGCTTTCATAAGCCTCCATACTCATTAGCACAGCCTCGGGCACACCGTTTTTGGTAATAGCAATAGTATCATTTTTGGTTTTCAATGATCGAACCATATTCAGCAGTTGAGTTTTGGCTTTGGTGATCGGCATGTAAGCGTTGATTTCAGTCATGGCATTTCTCCTATATTGTTATAGTCATTATAATAACCATGGCCAGGAAGGCAAGAGAAATGGTCGCAATAGTGTCCATGCAGTTTGCAGCCTGCAACTAAGGGCAGACCCCTTTTTTTCAGGCCGACCGGCTTTAGCAAAAGGTTCATCCATGATAAAATTTGTCATCTGTTGTTTCGTGCCCCTGGGCCGGGATGGGAATAAAATATGAGGATTACGCACCACACAGCTGCACCAGTTGCTGTAATGCCTCTGTAACCGGAATCAATGTGATATCGTCAATATACATTCTGGTATCGCCGCCATAGAACATATACAGGGAGGCCATTGGATAGTCACGCCCAAAGGCCTTCAGGCCCCTGAGTTCTTTGCTGCGGATTTTTGCCGCCCGTTTTACTTCGATGGCAATAATGCCTCTCTCACCGTACAGGACAAAGTCAACTTCCCGGCCATTACTGGTTCGCCAGTAAAAAAGCTCATAGCCGAGCCGGTGCAGGTCATTTACGGCCAGCAGCTCCTGAAATACAAGAGTTTCCAGTGCCATGCCGTCTATTTCTTCTGGTCGGTCAAGCGGTCCCCTGGGGCGAATTGTCCGGTACACGCCTGCATCGAAAAAGTAAAACTTTGGATGGCTGACCATCCTCCGTTTGGCCCGTTTGGTAAATACCGGCAGCCGGTATGCCAGCAACAGATCATCCAGGATGTTAAAATACTGCTCAGCCAGTTTACGGCCTGCGCCGCAGTCCCTGGCCACCTCGGAGATATTGAGAACCGATCCCTGTGAAAAACTGGCTGCTTCCAGAAAACGGGCAAAAACCTGCAGGTTCCTGGTCAATCCCTCTTGCTGCACTTCTTCCCGCAGGTAGGTCTGGATATAACTTGCCAGGTAGTCGGCAGGGTCTGGTTCCGAGTATATTGCTGGAAGGTGGCCAAATGTAAGCGAAGTTTCAAGGGAAAAGTCATTGCCAAGTTCCTGCACGGTCAGCGGGTGCATAAACCTGGTCAAGGCCCTCCCGGCCAGCAGATTCACTCCTTTGGCCCGTAATTTTCTGGCACTGGAGCCGGTAAGGATAAAACGGAAATTCTTTTGATTCTTTGTCTGTTCAATGAGCCGATGCACTTCGTTAAGCAGCTCGGGAACCCGCTGCACCTCATCTATGATAACAGGCTCACGGCAGTCAGGCGGAATCATTTGCACAAGCCGCTCCGGTGCGGCCAGCAGCATGGTGTACACATCTGATTTCAACAGATCTATGTACACTGCTTCCGGGAACAGTTGCCGCAGCCATGTTGTCTTGCCTGTTGCCCTGGGCCCGAACAGGAAAAAGCTTTTACTCGGAGGAAATTGTATAATTCGGGAGTACATAACTCCATTTTACATAATTTTATGGAGTTTTCAAGAAAATATCGGCCCTGCAAACGCATAGAGAGGAGACATGATATGGTGTTTCCGTTTATCCTCACTTCAACACGAGCCGTAACCAGTTCATTCCACTCCCGACCATCCCGATCCCGGATTGGAGCCGGGGTAACGTACATAATTATTGCATGGGAAAGGCAGCCGGCCTGCCCATGGGCGTTGGTTCAGAATCGCGAAAAGATCCACCTTGCTGTTATTACTGGATTTTGGTCCTAAATTATGGTCTGATGAGGAGAAGAAAGAGACAAATAATTGTTGTAGGTTGAATAATAATGAAGGGTATCATGGGTATTGCCCTGGTAAGTTTCCCGGAAAAAAGGTTCACTGTATCAGCTTGATGGGCTGACGTATTGTACATCGATGAAAAAGATTTCGCTCATCTGTGCCCTGTGGTTTTTACTTGCCTCCCCGAAAGCGCATAATATCTATTACATTTCCACCACGGGCAACGATCAGAATGCCGGAACTTCACCGGCCGCCGCCTGGCGCACCATCACCCATGCCCTTGCGTCCGCCTCACCAGTTGAAGCGGGCGACATTGTCTATGTTCAGGCAGGGCTTTACGCAGGCGAACACATTCTTGTGGAAAAAAGCGGCACAGCCAATCATCCGTTGGTCATCCAGGGGTATCGTCAAGTGCCCGGAGACGATCCCGGCTTTGCCTTTGACTACGGTGACACGCCTGATGCCTCCCGTATGCCGCTGCTCGACGGTGGCGACCGCAGCCAAGGCATTGGTATCGACCTCAACGGCGCCCAATACGTGCAGTGGCACAATTTTCAAATCACCCGCTACGCCTACGGCATTATGGATCATTCCCACCTGGCCGACCGGCATGTCCTGCTCGACCATATCTATCTTACGGTCTTTGGCGATACTTCAGACGACTATTCCGGCAAAGCAGTGGAACTGATATCCTCGGACAATACCATTCGCCGTTGCCTGGTGGTCAATGCCAGCGCCCAGGGAATTTATGTTGAAGGCGACCGCAACCTTATCGAAGATTGCAAGGTGTACTGCGACGATACCACCTCTGACCGCGCCGCTATGGATTACTATATCGTCGTCTATTTCGGCAACCACAACACGGTCCGTAACTGTTACACCGAGCGCATCGGCGATTTGCCCCATTACGGCCACGGAATCGGGGTCAAGGGGGATGCGCAATATAACAGTTTTGAAAACTGCACGGCCGTCAACTTTCGCGACGAAGCTTTTTACGTCCGTCACCGCGGGGCGCAACATAATACCTTCCGGCACTGCCACGCCCGTGGTGTCACCGAAGATGCCACCGGTTTCATTGTCCGCGATGGCGCCAGTTACAACACCTTTGATGCCTGCACTGTAAGTGATTGCAAACGTGGAATCATGTTCGAAGACAGCAGTGAAGACGGTGGCGCTCAGTACTGTGGACGTTATAACGTGTTTCGCAACTGTATCCTCACCAACAACGAGACAGGCATAGATTTCAATGATTACGAAGAAGACACGGACGTGGACGGCAACAGTTTTTACAACTGCGTGTTCCACGGCGGCACCACTTTGATCAATGTGGAACGAAACAACTACAATAACCAAATGGTCAATTGTGTGGTGTCGGGTTATCAACAGCTCAAAACCGAGTCCAACGGCTACACGCTGTATTTCGATTTTTCCTACAGCGATTTTTTCAACAACGGTTTTTCATCGCCGTCCGGAACAGGCAACCATGCCGCCGACCCGCAGTTTATCGATGCCGCCAACCATGATTTTCATCTGCGTCCGGGGAGCCCCTGTATCGATACGGGTACAGCCAACGGCGCTCCCGTAACGGATTTTGACGGCAATCCCCGTCCGGCAGGGTCAGCACCGGACATCGGCGCTTATGAATATAGGCCGTAAACCATCGTAGACCAGGGAGTACGGGAACACGCTGTACCTTGAGCCCGATCCTTGCCGTCACACGCAACACCTGTTGTCTATAACATAGAGTTAATGCTATAGTTCAGGCCGAAAACTTGAGGTCCTATGTTGAGGTTCCAGACTTTGACGCCTCGGCTGTGTTGCCATAGGCTCCAATGTTTGCCCGCTCTCCATTGGGGGCGGATTCGTTTGCATATGGTGAAGCCGGATCGCCGCTGTCTATGCATGGACTGGTCTGATCATCGCTGACCCATTGCGAACCATCCCAGCGGCCGGTTTCTGACTTAAGATGAAGGTCAACAGCATCCGGGTCAGTTGTGTCTGTAGAGGCGGCATACAGCGGATCAACATGGATATCAGTGGCTGAAGATGCATTGTTGTAGCTTCCTGCTGCATTGTTGTACAAGTTGTTATATTCAGAAAGAAAGGAGTGGTTGTCACTGTCGAGATTATTGAGTCCATAGCCGGTACTGTTACTTATAATATTGTTGCGTACAATGGTTTGGTATCCCGTGTCAGTGCCGGCTCCGATTTCAAACACAATACCGTCTTTATAACTGCCTTCAATGGTGTTAAATTCTATGAGGGTATTGTGTGCTCCATGAATGTGAATCCCTCCATTGAGAAAATCGTCCCCACCAGCGGTATTGTCGAATATTTTAAATATTCGGTTATGATGAACATGGGCATTGTTTAGAAAATTCTTTGTTCTGCCTCCCTCCAAAACAATGCCTCCGGCTTTACCGTAT
>JALVAI010000480.1 GCA_027011235.1 Desulfobulbaceae bacterium | reverse complement strand
GAAGGTCGGAGGTTCAAATCCTCCCCCCGCTACCAAGTTCATGCAAGGGCTTACGGCTTTTTGTCGTAAGCCCTTTTTTTATTGCTTGTGGTAAATTTATGGTAAAAATCGGCCCGGTTGTCTCTACCTATTTTTCTGGTTTTCGTCAGTATCTCCCTGTCCGTTAATGGTGTTTTCTGCCGACCTCTACGGCATGCCAAGAAGATAATACTGTAATATCAGCTAGATGTCTTTGGGGCGCGCGTGTTTTATCGTGTTTGTTGATTTTGGCTGAATTCATTCATTTCTTTGCCGCCCTGTCCCTCTTTTGCTTTGTCTTATCAGTATAATTGAATGTCCGAAGGGATAATCGGTTAACGACTTCTTCTTCTGCGCCAACGGTATTAGGTAAATATACCTATAAAAAAATGAGTAATAACATCAATTGTTTTTATCTGTGTTCCTGTTACATTGCGCCCGTAAAATTTTGTTGGTTGCGAATCTGTATTTTTTATCTGAAGGAGTTGTGAAGGATGAACAAGAACGATCTGGTTGAATCCATTGCCAGCGCAGCACAGATCAGCAAGGTGGCAGCGGAAAAAGGTTTGAATGGTTTGCTCTCTTCCATGGCCGAGGCCATGGAAGAGGGGGAGCGGGTGACTCTGGTGGGGCTGGGAAGTTTCAGTGTTGTCAAGAGGGCGCCCCGTCTTGGTCGAAATCCTAAAACAGGGGAGGTCGTCCAGATACCATCCCGCAAGGTGGTCAAGTTTCGTCCAGGGAAAAAGTTGCTGGAAAAGGTACAGTAAAAAGGTTGCAGGAGCGACATACCCTGTCCGTTGTTCAACGGACTTTTTTTTATCACCGGGACCTCCTTTATCTCTGCGCAGGAGATAAAGGAGGTTTTTTTGTTTTTTTGAGAAAAAAGAAGAGTAGCACCCCGGAGAAGACCATGGCAAGGCTCAAAAGTTGGCCCATGGTCAAGCCGAGAAAAACTGTTCCCAACTGCGGGTCGGGCTCGCGGACAAATTCGATCAGAAAACGAAAGATTCCATAGAGACAGAGAAAAAGTGCAAGCATGGAACCGTGGGGCCAGGGGGAATCATGGCGCCATGGTTTTTCTTTTACGGTCCAGAGAATGGCAAAAAGGACGATTCCTTCCAGAAAAGCCTCGTAAAGTTGTGAAGGGTGCCTGCCCATCGGCCCGCCTCCGGGAAAGACCATGGCCCAGGGGACATCGGTTATGCGACCGTAGAGCTCGCCATTGATAAAGTTGCCGAGTCGCCCAAGCCCCAGGCCGATCGGCACGGTTACCACGTAGAGGTCCGCTGTCTTCCAGTAATCAAGCCGGTGGCGACGGCAATAATACAATCCGGCCAGCAGGACGCCGATACATCCCCCATGAAAGGACATGCCGCCCTGCCAGGTGGCGAAAATCTCCAGGGGATGGCGCAGGTAAAAGCTGAAATTATAAAAAAGAACATAGCCCAGGCGTCCGCCCAGGATGACACCAAGGATGATGGCAAGGTTCAGGTTGTCGAGATGTTCTTCCATCCTCTGCCAGTGAAATTTTCGCGCCTGGTAGCGGGCCAGCAGGTAGGCGGCCATAAAGCCGAGGACATACATCAGTCCGTACCACCTGACCTGGAGCGGGCCAAGTCGAAATATTACCGGATCGATATGCGGATAGCTGATCATTGGGTTTCTCTGTCATGTGCGGGGGTTATAACCTGCCGGTTTTTTTCAAATGGACCTGGAGCACGGAGATGGCTGCCGGGGTAACGCCGGATATGCGCAGGGCCTGGCCAAGAGAACGTGGTTGCACTGCATAGAGTTTTTCGACAACCTCCGCGGAAAGACCGGCAAGCTCCCCGTAGGGCATATCCGGTGGCAGTTCAACCGACTCAAGTTTTTTGAAACGCTCGACCTGTTCCTGTTGCCGTTTGATGTAACCCGCGTATTTGACCTCAAGTTCCACTTCATCTCCAAATTCTATCCTGCCTGGGTCAATTTGCAGCGGTTGCCCGCAACTGCGCACAACAGTTGCCAGTTTTTTCAGGGTGATTTCCGGCCGCCGAAGCAGCTCGGCCAGGGTCATGGCCTGGTCGATGGGACTTGATCCAAAGGAAGCCAGGGCGGAGTTTACCGCCTGACCGGGAAGAATACGTTCCCGGTGGAGCAGGCGGACCGCCTCCCTGATACTTTTCTTCTTGTGGATAAAGTCCCGCATGGTCAGGGCGTCAACCAGTCCGATTTCATGGCCGATTTCACGCAACCGCAGATCGGCGTTGTCTTCCCGCAAAAGCAGCCGGTATTCCGCCCGTGAGGTGAACAGCCGGTAGGGTTCCCTGGTTCCCAGGGTCACCAGATCATCGATGAGAACACCGATATAGGCCTGGGAACGGTCCAGGACCAGCGGCTCTTCCCCCCGCACCTTTTTTACCGCGTTGATCCCGGCCATCAATCCCTGTCCGGCCGCCTCTTCGTAGCCGGATGTGCCGTTGATCTGGCCGGCAAGAAAAAGGCCGTGGATTTTTTTTGTTTCCAGGGACGAATGCAGGCTGCGGGGATCGATATAGTCATATTCAATAGCATATCCCGGGCGGATAATGCGCGCCTTTTCCAGGCCGGCTATGGAGTGGACCATATCCATCTGCACCTGCAGCGGCAGGCTGGTGGGAATGCCGTTGGGGTACACCTCAACGGTATCCAGGCCCTCCGGTTCCAGAAAGATCTGGTGCCGCTTCTTTTCAGGAAACCGCATGACCTTGTCTTCAATGGACGGGCAGTACCTGGCGCCAATGCCTTCGATAATTCCGGCATACATGGGCGACTGGTCTATGCCGTCTCGTATGATGTCATGGGTAGCCTCGTTGGTATAGGTAATATAACAGGGACGCTGTTCAAGGGGTGGGGGACCTGTGGAACCAAATGAAAACAGGTTTGGTGGATCATCGGAATATTGGGCTGTTAGTTGAGAATAGTCAATGGTTGTACCATCCAGCCTTGGTACGGTGCCGGTCTTCATGCGGCCGACGCTAAAGCCCTGGCGGGCAAACCAGCGGGCCAGGCTGGTGGAAGGAGCATCACCCATGCGTCCGGCCGGAAAATGTTTCAGGCCCACATGGATAAGCCCGTTGAGAAAGGTGCCGGTGGCAACGACAACGGCCTGAACATGGATTACCTCGTCCAGGGAGGTGCGAATGCCGATGACAGAACCATTTTCCGTGAGGATTTCATCGACCACGGTCTGGCGGATTTCAAGATTTTCCTGGTTCTCAAGGACCTTTTTCATCCGCAGACGGTAGAGCAGCCGGTCCGCCTGGGCCCGGGAAGAGCGGACAGCCGGACCCTTGCTGGTATTAAGCCGTCGAAACTGAATGCCGGTGGCATCGATGTTTTTCGCCATCTCCCCGCCCAGGGCGTCTATTTCCTTTACCAGATGACCCTTTGCCAGCCCTCCGATGGCAGGGTTGCAGGACATGGCGCCGATGGTATCAACATTTATAATACAGACCAGGGTCCGGCAGCCCATGCGGGCAGCGGCAAGGGCGGCTTCGCAGCCGGCATGACCGGCGCCGATGACGGCAATGTCAAAAGTATCCATGAAGATTTTGTGGGTTTGGCCAATACCGACCGGTATCACCTGCCACAAGCTTAACACAAGTGAACTTTCCAAAAAGAAAGGGTATCCATAAAGGATACCCTTTCATAAAACCGCTCCGTGCTTGTGGTCAGGTGGATACCATTGTTCGGCATATTATGACGCTTTTTTAGACGATGTTGGCTTGTTTTTTCGGGCAGGATTTGCTTTGTCTTTTTGTGGATAATAATTCATTGTTGCACAAAGAGTTTCTGTGAACTCTTCTAGTTGGCTACGGTTGGTAATGAATCGAAGCTGTTCAAATACACCTTCTGGCAAACTTGCGGAAAGACGGACAACGCAAATTCCATCTTCTCGTATGGCAAGGTGTAGATTGTCCACCCAGATATTCCGTATTGAGTTGTCTGTGTGTAGTTCAATTACTTTTGGTTGATTTTTATTATTTTTAGTTGCCATAAGAATGCTCTAATAATTGGGGATGAAAGTTGGCATACGAAACCCATCCAATGGTCTCAGTTTGCAAATCAGGATTATAAAAACTATCACTCGGGATTGGTGGTATGGTGACTACAATATACTCTTTTTCTTTTTTATGAGGTTTTTTTATCAATGGGAACCTTCCATCGCCACTTTTTTTAAATAAATTTACGGAATCAATATGATAATACCTTTTTCCTTCAAGGGTGATGGAATAAATAAATCCTCTTCTAATTCTTCTGTGCTTGTGTAATGCTTGCCTCGACATGCCAAGGATAGAAGCTGCTTTTGATGATCCTATAAATTTATTGAAAGGTAAGTTGCTTACAAAATCAATAATGAGCTGGTCTTCTATTTTGTCAGCAATGGCCCAAGCTTCATCTGAGAGAAAAATTTCACCGCAGTTCGCGCATTTGAAATAGTTAATATTGTTAATTGTAAAGTTTCCAAGAATATCGCTAGGTAATTCAAGTCCACCGGAAAATGAGGTAAACGCATTACCACAATTATAACATTTCATTTTATATCTCCTTGAAACTACAAATTATTAAGCAATCTTCCTCTACTCGAAAATGTATATATACATTTTCACCCATTAGTTGATAGGCTTTGTAGTAATCTACGTAAATTTTTGGATTATCGTATTTTGTCGCAGATTTATAAAAATGCTTTTGTTGTAGTTTTAAAAAAGCCTTTTTTATGTCAGCTTGATTCCAACCAAAATCCTTTCTTGCGGTTGAGCGAGCCTTGGCGTTGATAATACATTTACCGTTGACGGCGATATTTTTTACTCTACGCAAGCTATAGTATGGCTTATTTCTCATTATAGAATATACTCAAGGGTTGACCCCTGTCAACCCACAAGATAAGCATGGATGGTTATATATTATGCACTATATATGGTGTCTCATGTCCTGGTTGTTTGTTTTTGACAATATACCCTATGAACAAGCATAATGATTATTTTTTTGCCGAACATGTATTGGCTGTCAGGGAGTGTTTTTTGCGGTATCAACCTGGCCCGGGAACGGGCTCCAGCTGATAAATGCCCAAATCGGCGGACGGCGGCGGTGGATGGTGACGCTGCCGTCCCTGTTGAGGGTGGTAATGGAGCGCAGATAATTTTTCAACTTTTTTCTTTCTTCCGTGTCCAGGTCGCGAAACATCCATAGATACCCCTCGAGGGCTTCCCGTTCATCGGGATAACAGACCTCCTGTTCAAGTTCGATATAATCGATTTTCGGCAGATATCCCAACTGGTAGAGCAGGTTGACGGTGTAGATATAATCCGGTCCCGTGGACAGTGGGCGGCCAATGGCGGCAAAGGCGTCCGGGTCAAAGGGCCCGGCTCCAACCCGGTCGGTGACGGCAACCAGGCAGCGGGCATGGGCGGTGAGCTTGACAAGGGCGGCCTTCAGGTCGGCCACCGCAAGTGAGCGCGAGGCAATGGCCACGTCATGCCTGCCGATACTATGTGCCTGCCAGTCATCTTTCCAGGCGCAGTGGTGCAGGGTAATATTTTGTATACTTTGCTTTGCTGCTTTTTTTTCAGCAATTTCAAGCATTCTTCCGGAAAAATCAAGGCCGGTGACCCTGCGGACACGGGTAGCAAGGGGCAGGGCCAAGGTACCAGGCCCGCAACCGACATCAAGGACCGACCAATCAGGCCTGGGCTTCAGCAGGTCAAGGAAGCGGCCGATATACAGGGAGCTGGCTGTCCGTTTGGCAAAGGAGTCCGCCTTGTTGTTCCAGTCGGATGCTTTTTTGGATTTCCAGGTTTTTTTTCGTTTTGCCTGTTTCCAGAGAAGGTTCCAGTCAAGCTTTGCCCAGTCCACGGTGTCCATATACTATGTTGATCGCAGAGGAATATGGATAATACACCGATCTGCAGTTAAATAATTTGACAGAGTCGGTTACGGAGATTAAAATAGAAAATTTTTACTATATAGATGGTTATTATGTCCATGGTGTTTTCTTTCGCTCTGCCTGCGGCCTGCAGTCATTTTTGTATACGTCGTCTTCGGAACAAGGCTTTGAGAACCAAAATGGTTTCCTGGTGTATCAGGAATAGAGAGAAGGATAATCTTAGATCGAACGGAATACAAGGATTAGAATATGAGTAAACGAACATTTCAGCCCTCCAACATCAAGAGAAAACGAACCCACGGCTTTCGTGCGCGCATGAGTACCCGTGCCGGCCGGGCCATTATCAAACGCCGTCGGGCGCGAGGTCGAAAACAACTGTCCGCTTGATGGTTGCCGGTCGCTACAGGCTGCCCAAGGCCTGTCTGTTGAGAAAGAACCGGGAATTTGATCGGGTCTACCGCCATGGCAGGCGCCTGCATGGAAAGGGTTTTTCCCTGATTTATACCCCTGGGATCGCAGACTGGAACAGATTGGGAATCAGTGTGCAAAAAAAAACCGGCAGGGCTGTTGATCGAAACAGGATCAAGCGTATTATCCGGGAGGCATTTCGTCTGCATCGGGAGGCTTTTCCAGCAAAGAGCGACATTGTTATGACGGTACGGCCAGGATTTTCTCTACGCTCACCTGCTGAAGTCCGATCGGCTGTGGTCGGACTTTTGCGTGGGGACAGCGGGTCGGTATAAGATTATGTGTCATGCCTGTCGGAACAATATCCAGAATGCGAAACCCGCTCCAAAATCTTTCGGATTTTTCACGCGCCTGTGTCTCTTAGGTGTGCGTTGCTATCAGCTCTGCATTTCCCCTCTTTTTCCGCCAACCTGCCGGTATACACCAACCTGTTCCCAGTATGCCGTGGAGGCTATCGGGCGATACGGCGTTCTGCGGGGAGGTGGCATGGCCCTGTGGCGGATTCTCCGCTGCCATCCTTTTTCAGCTGGCGGCTATGATCCCGTGCGCTGAAACCCCCAGGTTGTGCCAGTTGGAAATAGCCGCATGCATATCATCTGATACGGTTTTTTATTCAAGTCGATTGGGTAAAAACCTGTATTTGTTGCGTTGCCTGTCCGGAGTTGTATCCCTTGGCGTCTGCGCTTCCCGTTTCCCTGTGCTGTTGGGTCATCGTAAGGGATAATTGGATTTTTACGAGTTTATTATTTAAGGAAAGAATACTTCATGGATCTTCAACGAGTCTTCCTGGCAATAGTTTTGTCGTTTATTATTCTGTTTGGTTATCAATATCTCTTTGTCAAGCCAGCCGTCAGGCAGCAGAATACCGCTCAGCAGGCAGGAAAGGAGAAGACGGCTGAACAGAAAGCCATGCCGCAGGCGGAGAAGAAATCAGTGGCCACAACCGCAAAACCCGCTGTTGTGCAACCCGCGGTACCTGTTATTGCCGAAGATCCCGATGCCCGGGACATCACCATAGAAACGCCGCTCTATACAGCCGTTCTTACGGAACAGGGCGGCGGGTTCAAACATTTTATCCTGAAAAAGTATCGCACCAAACTTGATAAATCATCGGTGAACATGGACCTTGTCCCTGATATGTCCATTGGTGAACTGCCGGTGGTCTTTTCGCTTGATAACGGCGCCGGTACCACATTGCCCGCCTTTCATGCCGATCAGGACAAACTTGTCCTGACAGGGGATGAAACTAAAACCATAACCATGAAGGCAAAGCTGGCCGGTGGCCTGGTGATGACCAGGACGCTGACCTTCCATGGCAACAGTTATATGGTTGATCAGAAGTACACGGTCGACAACCCGGGTACCGGTTCGGTCCGGATTGCCCCTGCCATGAGTATGAATAATACGCCCTTTGCCCATGGCTCCACAAGCAGCCGTTATCTCTTCCGTGGACCGGCCCTGTATGTCGATAATAAATTGAAACAAATTAAACCCAAAAAACTGGCGGATGGACCAAAGGTTTTTCAGGGAGCTGTCAGCTGGGTCGGCTATGAGGACAACTATTTTATCGACTCTCTGATTCCCCTTCGTCCAGGCAATCATATGGTGACCATTGGCGGCACGGCGAGCCGCATTCGAACCGTAATCTCCGAAGGTGAGGTCACGTTGGCGCCAAAGGGGAGGGCAGTTTATCCCTACAAGATGTATTTTGGGCCGAAAAAGCTTTCCATTCTCAAGAAAGAAGACCATAATCTGGCCAAGGCGATCAATTTCGGCTGGTTTGATGTGCTGGCAAAGCCGACCCTCTGGCTGTTGAACTATCTGTATGGCTATGTGGGCAATTATGGGGTGGCCATTATAATTATCACTATCCTTATTAAAGTCGTTTTCTGGCCGATTACCTCCAAGGGCATGCGTTCCATGAAGAACATGCAGAAGCTGCAGCCCAAGGTCGCCAAGCTGAAGGAAAAGTACAAGGATGATCCCACCCGGATGAACCAGGAGATGATGGCCCTGTACAAGACGTACAAGGTCAACCCTGTTGGCGGCTGCCTGCCGATGGTCATCCAGATTCCCTTTTTCTTTGCCCTCTATCGGGTGTTGATGGCTGCCATTGAACTTCGGCATGCGCCGTTTATGTTGTGGATCAATGATCTTTCGGCCCCGGACAGGTTGATGATCGGGGTTGATATTCCCTATGTTCACGGCATTCCGGTGCTGACCCTGTTAATGGGGTTGTCCATGTATCTGCAGCAGAAAATGACGCCGACAACCGCTGATCCGACCCAGGCAAGGATTATGCAGTTCTTACCCGTTGTCTTTACCTTTATGTTTATCAATTTTGCATCCGGGCTGGTACTTTACTGGTTCGTCAACAATCTGCTCTCCATTCTCCAGCAATATCTTATCAATCGACAGTTGAAGGCATCGGCATAACCCTTTGACAAGCAACAGGAATAGAGTATATGGCTCAGGGAAAGGATTTTTACGGTCAGGAAGTTACGACAATTATTGAAGAGGCCTGCAGGGAGTTCGGTGTTTCCCAGGAAGAACTGGACATAGAGGTCCTGGAAACAGGTTCCGCCGGAATCTTTGGTCTGTGCAGAAAAAAGGCGCATATACGGGTGCGGAAAAAGCAGTCCGATTCTGTAGGGGGAGAAAAAAAGAAGAAACCGGCTCCAAGGGCGGCGTCCGCTGACAAGAAAGACAGGGACAAACAACAGGCCGAGAAGGAAGAAAAACCGCACACAGCTTCATCTGTGACCGGTTCTGAAGAAACGGCCGATGAGAAGATGGCCGGGAAATCCGAAAAATCGAATGGTCCGGAAAAACCTATAGGTGCGCGGGTCGGGAACAAAAAAAGAGCGACACCGGTTGCGCCGCCCACGGAAGAAGTTCTTTATCAGGTGAAAACAGACATATGCCGCCTGGTTGAATTGATGGGATATCCATCGGACGTAAGCTTGAAAGTTGAAGATACGGCCCTTCGTTGTCATATCAGCGGCCAATATGAAGATGAGCTGGTCGGCACTGAAGGACGTACTCTTGACAGTATGCAGTATTTACTGCGCAAGATGATGAGTTCCCGGCTGCCGGAGCGGATGATGCTCTCCCTTGATGCCGGTAATTTCAGGCAGCGCCGGGCCGAAGAATTGAAAACCCGTGCCCTGCAGCTTGCCGAAGAGGTGAAGGAAACCGGAAAAACCCAGGCAATTCCTGCTTTGAACCCGGCGGAACGCCGGGAGGTACATATGATCCTGCAGGAAGACAAGGCCATTCGCAGCCGTTCGGTGGGGGATGGTTTGTTCAAGAAAATTCTTATCTACAAGCCGGGCAAGGGGAACAAATCTTCCGCCCGCAAGCGTAGAGGCCGCCAAAGTGGCCGTTCCAACGAAAACTGATACCATTGCCGCCGTCGCCACTCCCGCCGGTACCGGCGGCATAGGAATAATCCGTATCTCCGGGCCTGACGCCCTTGCCATCCTGCGTCGTATCTTTCGGCCCCATCGCATCAAGCTGAAAAATATCAGAAGCCATTGCCTCTATTATGGCTCTGCGGTTGATGACGAGCAAAATGTTCTCGATGAAATTCTTGCCGTCTACATGCGCGCCCCGGCAACCTATACCCGTGAGGATGTGGTTGAGCTGCACAGCCATGGTTCCTGGCTGGTTTTGCAATCTATTTTATCCGAAGTCTTTGCTGCCGGCGCCCGTCCCGCCGAGCCGGGTGAATTCACCAAACGGGCCTTTCTGGCAGGCCGTATCGATCTGACCAGGGCCGAAGCGGTGATCGATCTTCTGCAGGCAAAAACCGAGAGTGGCGTCAGGCTGGCGGTCGGTCAACTGCAGGGAAATCTGGAGCGTGCATTGACCCCGGTGCGGGACGTTCTTGTTCGGATGCTGGCGAATGTGGAGGTGGCCATTGACTTTCCCGATGAGGATGTCGAGATCCTCGACCGGGAGATGTTGCGACATCAACTGCAGGAGAGCGTCATTGCGCCCCTGGAGGAGCTGCTGCGTCTTGCCGGCCGGGGCAAGGTGATACGCGAAGGAGTGCATGTTGTTATTGTCGGGCGGCCCAATGTCGGCAAGTCAAGTCTGCTCAATGGCCTGCTCCGGGAGGAACGGGCATTGGTGACAAGTGTTCCCGGTACGACCCGGGACACCATCGAAGAGATGATCGCCATCCATGGCGTTCCCGTCCACCTGGTCGATACCGCCGGTATTCATGCCCACAAGGACATGGTTGAGGCCCTTGGCATTGAACGGGCGCGCAGAAAACTGGATGAGGCGGACCTGGCGCTGTTTATGGTCGATGCCAGCGCAGGCATAACCGACCAGGACCGGGAGCTGTATCGGCTGGTTTGCAACCGCAACCACCTTGTTCTCTATAATAAGATAGACCTGGTGAGCAAAGAACATATTGCGGACCTGGAAAAGAAATTGCCGGCATCCGCATCTGTTCGGTTGTCAGCAAAAACCGGCATGGGGCTTGAAGAGTTACAGGAGGCCATTTATGCCCGGGTCGTTGACAGCGGACGGGAGCTGGATGAGCGTATCGCCTGTGCCCCCAATGTTCGTCACAAGGCTATTTTATCGGCCATGCTGGCAACCTGCAGACGGCTTGACCAGGCATTTGTTGCGCAAATCCCCGCCGACCTGCTGGCCGTTGAGCTGCAGTCCGCCCTGGATGGTTTGATGGATATTACCGGGGTGACCACCCCGGAAGATGTGCTGGAAAAGATTTTTTCCGAATTCTGTATCGGAAAATAAGAGATGCTCACATGGATCTTGTTGTGATTTTAATAAAAAATGATCCTGTCGGCTTCTTTTCTCTATTTCTGTTTTGGTGTTTCTTCGCTTTTCCCTTTCTGTTGCTTTGCAATGCTGGGTGTGGCGGTGGCGGTGGAAGATTTTCCCTGTACGCCGGCGGTCTTGTCCGGGCCGGCGGCGCTGTGGATCTCTCCTTCCAGGCAGGCGCCGGGTTCCACCGTCAGGTTGGCCGAGGTCAGCTTTCCCTTGATCGAGGCGGTGCTGTGGGCTGTGACCAGACGGGCCTCAATATCACCCTGAACATGTCCATGGCAGATCAGGGCGCCCAATTGCAGATTGCCGTTGACCCGGCCGGTTTCACTGAGGACAAGGTATTCTCCCGTGATGTCACCATCCACTGTCCCGTCAAGACGGGCCTTGCCCTTAAAGCTGATTTCCCCGGTAATATGCATTTCTTTGGAGATGATACAGGATATTGCCTCCTTTGAAACAAGTTCGGCTTCATCCTTGAGGGTGTCCTTCTTGGAAAAGATTGCCATGGGTCCAGGAGATTATTTATTTGGAAAGAAGTTTGGCGATTTTCAGAAACTTCATGGGATCAATGGTCTTTTTATGATAATGCACCTCGTAATGGAGGTGTGAACCGGTACTGCGTCCGGTGTTGCCGACCAGGCCTATGACCTGGCCCCGGCTGACATGGGCGCCGACCTTGACCAGTCGTTTGCTCAGGTGTGCGTACAGGGTGTCGTAGCCATTGCCGTGGGCAAGAACTATGCAGTTGCCAAAACCTCTGACATAGGATGACCGGGTGACAACCCCGCTTCCGGTGGCATGCACCTTGTCCCCAATTCGTCCCTTGAAATCAATACCGGCATGAAAGGCCTTTTTGTGGTTGAGCGGGTCCCTGCGGCTGCCGTAGCGGGAGGTGATTCTTGATGAAAGTGGACGGCCAAGGGGAAGCTTTTGCAACAGGGCAAGGTAAGGAGCCGATGTATCAAGGAGTTCATCGCCGGCCTTGACGTCCGGGTCGATATAGAGACCGCCGCTGTGGCCTGGATCTTCATCGACCTTTACTTTGATACCGATCTGGCCCATGAGGGTTTTGAGGGCCTTGTTACGCTTGTCAAGGCGACTGATGCCGGCTGCATACAGTTTTGCCTTTTCCCGCTGCAACTGGTCAATCCGGGTCTCGTATCGATCGATTATCCGCAGGTGTTGCAATCGTATCCGGGTCAGTTCGGCTTTTGTCTGGGCCAGTTTCAGGGCAATGTCCAGACCAGTATCAGCGTTGGTCTGTTCCAGATTGGCAATCTTTTGTTTGAGGCTGCTGTTTTGCCGCCAGTGGTAATATCCGGTAATGGTGCCCATGCAGAGCAGGAGCACACCGATGACTGACCAGGCGGTGAATTGTTTCAGGAGACGTTTTCGGATAAGAAAAGTATGGCCCCGACCGGATTCCCCTGTAATGATAATATGTAATTTATCTTCGTCCATAAAGATTGGTTCCGTTTACCTGGGTGGTGGTAAAATCCGCAGGGAAGGTCCTGCTGTTGGGGAGAGGTTATACACGGAATAGCGCAGAGATGCAAGGGGTGGTTTTCCGCGTCAGCGCCCCGTGTCATTGATAAGGCACTGGCGCGGAAAAAGAAAACAGGACAGGGAGGTTAAAAGGACTCGGCAAAGAGTTGTTCTATGGCGTTTCTGCCCTCATCACTGAGATACCTGGTCCCAGAGCCGACAAAGGTGTCATAGGTGATTCTGGGCGAATCTTCCACCCATGCCCCATCTTTCCAGGTGAACCATTTATTCTGGTTCTGATCAAAGACATGCAACGGACGATTAAAGAGCTTGGCCAGTTCAACGGCCCAACCGGTTCCACCTTTGACCGAGTTGTCCGGGAGTATGACACCGATGACAAAGACCTGGTGGCCCTTGTTCACCATATGAAAAATAGACTGGAGAACCCTGCGGATTTTTTCGGTCTCATAATAGGTGCGGTTCATCATCCGGGAGGCAATTTCCATGCTGATGTCGCCCCGTTTAAGTTCCTCTTCCGAGAGCATGACAGGGTTTTTGTCCCGGTTAAGCCGGTGTCCCTCAAAGGTAAAAATAACCTCGTTGACCCCGAATTTCTCGGCATTTTCACCAAATACGGTTTCCGCGCCCTTCAGGCCGCCATGAAACAGAGTACATTCGTTTGCATTCATCGTCTATTCACCTTTTTTCAATGCAGATCGGGTTGCGGTTTGCGTAGTCGTTTCCATGTCACCCGGTGGTTGATGGAGCCATCCATCTCTTCGTTTCTCTTCAATAGCGGTTAGCTTCCCATTTTTCAAGACTATTATCTCTCTTTTGGGAGAAAAGAGCAAATACAGGCTTGAAAAGGCTCAGGGCGTGGCATCATCGTGGCTATTACAGTTTTTCGGCTGAAAAAAACACCCGCCACGGCGCTGGATAGCCTTCGATTGTCCGGGAGGGATCATCGGGATGGATGAAATCGTCATAGGATTCAAAGGCCATCCAGTCTGTTTTCCGTTGTTCCCTGCTGCTCATGGGATGGAGGCAGAACTGTTTGACGTTGGAAAAACCGGACCTGGTCAGCCAGTTTGCAAGACAGGGGGCAGTGGGCACAAACCAGGTGCCCGGCACCTTGGCGTAGGTTTTTTCAGGAAAGAGGGCCACCGGCTCTTCACCGGCAATGGCCTGGGACTCGATGATCAGGGTGCCGCCGGGTTTCAGGGCCTGGAACAGATCCTCCAGGGCGTCGAGCGGCGAACGGCGGTGGTAAATAATTCCCAGGCAGAAGAGGATGTCAAAACAGTCTGGAAAGAGGGGCAGGTGTTCGATGCCGAGCAGCTCGATGCGCAGGTTGGTCTGACGGGCGAAACCGTTTAAGGTGCGGAAGGTGTAATAATGCTGCACATAGGGTTCAAAACCAAGCACAAGCCGGGGATGGAAGGGGACCATCCTGAACATGTAGTAGCCATTGTTACAACCGATATCGCCGACAATTTTTCCATTCAGGTCAGGAAGTTCGGGCAGGATGCGATTCCATTTCCGATAACTGCGCCATTCGGCGTCAACAACAATATCAAAGATGGAAAAGGGTCCCTTGCGCCAGGGCATGAATTTCCGCAAAACCTGTTCGACACGCTGCCTCTCTTCGGCGCTGATGTCTTCCGCTGTGCCGATGGTCACCGTGTCCAGGGAAAAATCACAGTGTTTGGCCCGCAGATGGCTGACAGACTGATAAGGTTTACGATAGCGTAAAAAGCCTTTTTTTGCCTGGTTGATCCATTTTGACTTCTGCCTGAGGACATCATGCAGGGTCTTGATATCGGCGGTGGGAAAAAAGGGTTGGTAATCCATTTTAAATTTTCCTGGCAACAAAGGAGGCAAAGTTGAACCATTTACAGAAAATTTCCACCTCGGCAAAACCTGCCTCCCGAAGAAGGGAAATATTTTCATCAACGGTAAAGGGAACCAGCACGTTTTCCAGTGCCTCCCTCTTGGCGGCTATTTCCAGTTCGGAATACCCCTGTTCCCGTTTGAAATCATGGTAGATATCGATAAACGGACGGTGAAAGGCGCCGGCGGCGAGCACTTTTTCACAGACGATGAGCAGGCCGCCCGATGGCAGGGCCTGGTAAAAACGCCTGGCCAGCGCGTTGCGGACCGGCGGCCTGATAAACTGCATGGTATAGTTGCAGAGGATGGCATCGGCATCTGTAAGGGAGCAGCCTGTAATATCGTCTTTTCGAAAACTCAGGCAATCGGTTTTACAGAACATGGCCGCTTTTTTCCTGGCCTTTGCCAGCATTGATTCGGCATTGTCGATGCCGATCAGCCGAAGCCGCCGGTGCTGAAGTCTTCGGGAAAGTTCCAGCAGGGTGGTCCCGGTTGAGCAGCCAAGGTCATAGACCGTGAGTTGCCGGCCGGGCTGATGACGGTCAAGGATGCGGGCAATGGCATCGATAACGGTTTCGTACAGGGGTACAGACCGGTGCACCATGTCGTCAAAGACCTCGGCCACCTGCTCGTTAAAGGAAAAATCCTCTTTTATGTCATGCTGTTGAAAGATGGTGTCCCGGCTCATGCTGGCATCGTTTTCTTCAGTATTCAGGGGAGCGGCAGGGCGGAAAATACCCTTGCTATCCATTGCAACTCTCAGTATACATTCCTGATCAGGGTGGTGGGAAATGAGTGTCCATCAACTATAATCAATACCCGGCCATGTTGAAAGGAGGATATTTGTTCCCTCTGTCCCCTGGCTGAATTTTAGGGATTGGTCCCGGCAGGCGACTATGGAACCGCCCTTTGTGTATGTTCAGGGCTCTGGATTTTTTGAAATAAATCTTTTTTAATAATTTATGTAATCTTTTATGACATCCGATTCTATTCATTTTGACGAAATTCTCAGCAAGTATCGTTCCGATCCCTATGACTATGTGGATATGTTCGCTGTCCATGCCGGGGAGGTGCGTTTTCTTGTCGAAGACGGGGCGGAAGTACAGGGCGTCAGTGGCGAGTGGCACCACAAACCAGGATCACCGCTCTACGAGATTACCCGGGAGCGAAACCCCAAGGTGATCACCTCCAAAACCAACGGCACCATTGCCTCGCTGAACAAAGAGGTTGAGGGCAAATTTGTCGAAGCCGGGACAAAACTGCTCACCATCCGTCATCCGCTCAAGAAAAAGGAGATTATCGAGGCCATTCTGCAGGAAGTCCTCTATCTCTTCCCTGCACCTGAACGGGCCAGGTATTACTTTTCCATGGATATCCAGTCCCGGATTGATCAGAAAGGGGCCCGCTCGATTGTTATCCAGCCCGGTGACGAGATCATCACCATGTCACTGATGAAACGGGACACGCCGGTTTATTATGACGGCGAGGCAGGAATCCTCCATTCCCTGTACTTTTCACCGGGTGACAGTGTTGATCAGGGCGTTCCCCTGATCGGTGTCTGTCCCGAAGAAAAGCTGGCCGTTGTCCAGAAAATCATTACCCGGGTCAAGGCGGAGTGGGAATAGGGGGCCGTGCTTTCCCATGCTGCCCTCTGTTGTCTTGCCGCAAAAAAGGCAAAAGACGCGGATTTCAGCCCTGACGTCAGCCAACGGATTCTACGCTACGGCGCCCCTGTCGGTTCCTCGTACCGTCATTA
>JALVAI010000479.1 GCA_027011235.1 Desulfobulbaceae bacterium | reverse complement strand
CCCGGCAGATGATCGCCAAACTTGAGGCCGACCTGCGCGCCCATCCCGACACGGGCACGACAACAAAAGATACGGTTTCCCATGTTCCCCTTGATCCGGAAATCCAGCAGTTGAAGTTTCAGATCAGGGGCATTGATTTGAATATCAAGAAGTTGAAGAATGACCAGAAAAAGGTGTTAGCCGATATAAAGAAGTATGAGCAGTGGATTGAAAAGACACCGGTGCGTGAGGCGCAATGGAATGCCCTGACCAGGGATTATAATGAACTGCGTCGCAATTATGATTATCTGGTGTCGCAAAATTTGCAGGCAGCTTCCGTGGAACATCTGGAGCGTAAACAAAAGGGCAGCAAATTTAAGATTATTGATCCGGCCCGCTTTCCCGATAAACCCTTTAAGCCTGATTTCAAGAAGATGCTGCTTCTTGCCCTGGCCGCAGGCGGTGGCCTTGGTGTCGGCCTGACCCTGCTCCTTGATTTTGTGGATACCTCGTTTAAAGATGTCGGTGAAATCGAGTCCCAACTCGGGGTAAGGGTGATCTGTGCTGTTCCTTACATCGAACTACCTGAAGAGGCGAGGAAAAAACGATTCAGAACAGTGTTGTCCGCAGGACTTTTTTTTCTCTACACGTTTCTGCTGGTCGGAACCATGGTGTATCTCTATGTTCACGGTAAGATTATACTGTAATGGGACGTGATGTCCTTTTTCGTTGTACCAACAGAGAGTTGAGCAAGAATGTATAAACGATTTTACGGCTTTAACCGGGCGCCATTTGACCTGAGCCCGGACCCGGAACGGGTGTTCATGAGCTGGACCCATAAAGAAGGGCTGGCGGTCCTGGAATATGGGGTAGTGGCCAAGAAAGGATTTCTGGTCCTGACCGGAGAGGTCGGTACCGGAAAAACCACCTTGCTCCAGGCCCTTGTCCGCTCCCTTGGAGACAATGTGCATGTCTGCCTGCTCAATAATCCCAAACTGAGCAGGGATGAGTTTTTTTCCTATCTGGCCCATGCCTACGATCTTCCCTGGGAGGGGAACAAGGCCCTGTTCCTGCTGGAGCTGGCAAAATTCTTCAAGGAGTGTGGACGAAAAAAAGAACGTGTTCTCTTTATCATTGACGAGGCCCATGTTATTCCCGTGGCCCAGATGGAAGAGATACGGCTTCTTTCCAACCAGGACCCCACGGGTGGTGATGTCTTTTCAATTTTTCTTGTCGGCCAGCCCGAGCTTGATGCCCATCTCAAGGATGAACGGTTGTTGCCGTTGCAGCAACGGATTGGGATTCGCTTCCATCTGGAACGGTTTACCCGGGATATAACAGTTCAGTATATCATCTTCAGGTTACGCCTGGCCGGAGCCAAGCATTTGGATATCTTTACCGAAGATGCCTTGACGCTTATTCATACTGCCAGCCGGGGCACACCAAGGCTTATCAATATTATCTGCGACCATGCCCTGTTGACCGGATTTGCCGATGACCAACCTGTGATTGATGGCAACGTGATACGTGAATGCGTGAAAGAGTTACAGTTGCCAGGTTATGAACAACTCGTTGAAAATTCACAAAAATCGAACAGAAAAATATACCTGGCCGGGATTATCGCTATCATTGTTCTCCTGGTGTTGCTCGCCCTTGAAATTATTCCCGCGACCCGTTCCTTTTCGCCTCTCGGGGCCATTCTCCCCGGGGAATGGCTGCTTCCCCTGCATAAATTGCTTGGCCATATTGGAGGATAGTTGTGGGTAAATTTTCAAAGGCGATGGACAAGGTTGATTCTCTGGGAGCTGCTGCCACGACAAAAAAGGCCGCAAGAGATGATGAAGCTTCTCTCAACCGGAAGAAGAAGTCTGGATCTTCTTCAACGGGAGCCCCGGTTGTGAAGGCCGTGAGGAGGACGTCATCAGGAGCCTGGGATGAACGGCTGAGTCAGGCCACCATGGTGACCGGGCCGGCAGCGGAGAGCTTTCGGACCCTTCGATCAAGAATTCTTCATCCCGATTCCGGCGTTGTCCCGAGAAGCTTGCTTATTACCAGCGCTGTTCCCGGTGAAGGAAAAACGTTTGTCTGTGCCAATCTTGGCGTTGTCCTGGCCCAGGGGATTGATCATTATTGTCTTATGGTTGATTGTGATTTGCGCAAGCCTGCCCTGCATCGACTCTTTGGTCTGCCGCTTAACCAGGGTCTTGCCAATTATTTACGTGATGGTGATGACCTGAGCCCAATGATCATGTCTGCGGGGGTGGAAACGCTCTCCCTGCTTCCGGCAGGACCACCTCCTGTCAATCCTGCGGAACTGCTCGGTTCCGAGAGAATGAGTCAGCTTGTCGAGGAGCTTGAAAATCGCTATGACGACCGTATTATTTTACTTGACAGCCCACCGATGCAGGCCGCCTCTGAAACCGCTGTGCTTGCCCGACAGGTGGATGGTGTTATCCTTGTTGTTCGTTGGGGCGGGAGTCGGCGGGAAAATCTCCATAAACTGGTGGAGTTGATAGGACGTGAGCGGATTGTAGGGGTTGTTTTCAATGCCTTTGAAACTAATATCCTGGATGAAAAACTCTTTGGTTCCTACGAGTATTATGCGTATGAAGAGACATCATAGACATAGAAAGTAAAGAACATGGATGCCCCCGTCATTTACGGGGAAAATTAAAAAGGGGATGTGATGAATATTTTCATCACATCCCCTTTTTTGTTTTTGGTATCTGCGGTTAACGCATGAACCAGAGCAGTCCTGTGTACTTCAGACAGATAAGGATGAGGGCGCCTGCCAGCATCCTTTTCAGGAAGATTTCAGGGAGTTTTTTCTGGATTTTCGGTCCGATGACACCGCCGCACATGGCTCCGGCGGCAATCAGGGCGGCCATGATCCAGTCAGGTTGGTAACCTCCCAGGATATATTTGGCAATACCGCCAACCGAGGTACCAAAGGCGCCGGACAGGGCAATCGGAACGGCAAGATACATGGGGTAGCCTACCATGGTGGTCATAAACGGCATGAACATAAAGCCACCGCCGACACCAAAGGACGAGGCAATGATACCCATGACCAGGCCGCCGATCAGCATCATCAATGGCTTGGCGACAAAGGTCTCGCCCCAGAATTTCATGTCGAATTTAATAAAATTGAATTTTTCAAATTCAATGGAGCCCATTTCCATGGCCTTTCCGGTTTCCTTGGCCTCTTTGATGGCCTTGTTGAATTTGTCAACAATGGCCTTCATGGCTTTTTTCTTCTCAATGGAAGATGGCAGTGACTCCATGAAGAGTTTGATACCAATCACCAGGCAGATAATGCCAAGATAGAATTTGAAGGCAGCCAGATTCAGGTATTTTGCCGACAGAGGGGGACCAATGAAGAAGGCACCGGTAAGGATACCTATGACAAAGGGAATGGCTACCGGAGTGGCAAACCGTTTTTCTTTCATGTAGGTGAAAAGACCGGTCAGCGGTGAACAGAGGGTCAGGAACAGGTTTGTCGGCTTAATGGTGTTACCGGCGTTGATACCGATGGGTCCCTTGGTGCCGATAACGGTAATCTGGTAGGCGGCGGTAAAGAGGCCACCTGCTGCCCCCATAATGACAAAGAGTATACCGATGATAAAGGCACCACCGAAAACAACCAGCGGATTCATGTACACATTTCCGGTTTTAAAGAAAAAACCTGATTTTTCAACTTTGAAGGTGTCAGCCTTTTTACCGTTTACATAAACGGCCATCATGGTATCGGGAGCAATATTTTTGTAGGGGGTCATGGTCATGGAAAATTTTCCACTTTCCTTGTCCAGCTTCAGGCTGACCCCTTTGTTCCATGCCTCGTTCTGGCTGCCCTGATCGGCCAGAACCATACGGGCATTACCGCCGCCAATCGCTTTTTCCTTGGAAATGGTATTGATCCCGAATTTTTTCTCATGGGTAAAGGTGAGAAACTTCCACTGATCAGCCGTGGTTACCGGAGCCAGCATGGGCTTGATCGAGTCGTCCAGCTCGTTCCATTTTTTGAGTTTGTTGACCTTTACCTTATACTTGAACGGAGGAAAGGCAAAGGGTCCGGAGGTCTGTCCCTTATCGGCATTGGTGACCGTTGCCAGGGTATCAGGCTTGTTGGTAATCACATAATAAAGCGGCGGAATGGCAGTGTCGCCGAACTTTTTGGTCAGTTTTGCCCTTTCCTTGGACCCGGGAGAGTCCGCCGGCTTAAACATCTTGTCGTTACAGACCACGATGTAAATATCCTGGCCTTTTTCTATGCTTCCCTCGATAGTGATCGGCGTGCCCGCTTTGACCACTTTGGAGGCCAGTTTTGCTTCCATTGCCAGTGCCCCGGATCCTGCAAGTGCTATGCTTGCCAGGATGACACCAAGAAATAGAGAAATGCGTTTCATTCTTCTTCTCCAGTTGTTGTCGTTAAAAAAACGTTCATTTCGTAACAGGTTGTACTCCTGAAATATGTTTCTTTGCAGTCTTGTCCCTATCACCTCCTTGGTAGCATTATTTTTTTATTTTATTTTTTAATCAGTTATAAGTAGTCACTGTTCGGTTCCATTGCCTTTAATGCATGGTCAGGGGCCAAAATTGTTGGGACGATTTTTATAAACAAATACACATAAGAGTGGTCAGATACAGCTCTTCACAGTCTGAGTCAAGGGAAATTTTTCTGGTTATTTTTATAAAAATTATTGAATAATCAATAGGTTTTGCGAATGAAAGAAGACGGGTGGAACGGCAAAACAAGCGTAGATTCCAGAACATTGGCCATTCATTTTTTGTCTGAAACATGGTTCACGGGGCTTCATTTTTCCTGATAATCTGTTTTCAAAACCGGACATTTTTAGAAAATTATTTGCCGTAATCAATTGGCAGAGAAAGACTGATCCTGTTTTTCTGGGCAGGAAAGGAGAGTTTGCTTTCAGCGGTTCTTGCAAATGATGGAACAGAGCGGGTGCCATAAAAAGTCAGGTCTTGAAGGTTTTCATGGCGGGATAAAACTTGACAAAAAATCTCGACGGATTTACATCCAGAATTCGTTTCTTTGTTCCCTGTCAGTTCAATGAACAGTCTTTGGCAGCCGGTGTGAAGCAACTTCCTTCCCGGGACCATTGATATGGTTTGCAACA
>JALVAI010000478.1 GCA_027011235.1 Desulfobulbaceae bacterium | reverse complement strand
CGTTTTGCTTTCATCTTTTTCCCTCACCCTTGCCGCCGACAGCATTTATTCTTCTTCCCTTAAGGCCCAGGCTTACCGGTATTACAATGGTATAGGCCGTCCTGTTAATTATGGCAAGGCCCTGCAACTCTATCTGCAGCTTGCCAGACAGGGTGATGCCGGGGCACAATTTGTTGTTGGTGGTATGTACTACAAGGGGCAGGGAACAGATCCTGACCAGCGGCAGGGGTTTTTCTGGCTGTTAAAGGCCGCCGAGCAGGGTGTTTCAAGTCCTGAATCCCTTGGTATCATAGGCACCATGTACCTGCAGGGATCAGGTGTTCCGCAAAACTACCAGGAGGCAAGGAAATATCTTGAACAGGCTGCAGCGCAGAACAATATGCAAGCCATAAAAAACCTTGCCTATATGTATTACAATGGTCTAACCGGAAAACCCGATTACAAGGAAGCCCTGCGCCTTTACAAGAAAGCTGCCTTGCTTGGAGATGATGAATCGCAAAGTAATGTCGGCATGATGTATGCCGGCGGCCTTGGGACCGGGGTTGACCGTGTCCATGCCTATGCCTGGTACAGCCTTGCCGCAAGCCAGGGCAATCTTGTCGCAGCCGCGGCCCGCAATAACCTGATGATCAAAATGAGTTGGCAGGAGTTGATCAGGGCCCAGGAACTCTCTGTCAGGTTGTATAAAGAGGTGGAAAACAGGCGGGAAACAGGAGATGGAGTTTTGTAAGTGGTGGCGATTTTGGTCCTGGCTATATTATGTGCTTTCCTGCCATTATTTCAGGAGATTCCATCCTTTGGCGCAAGGAGTTAAAGGAAATGGAAAAGGGAGGTGAGTTCTGCAAAGGAACGTTGCCGCATAATCTCCTGTCGGATCATGCTCGCCCCGGGCAGACCGCTTAAGTATCTGCTGACATGGTTTTTCAGCCGGAAGATCATCTTTTCAACATCCAGATAGCGTTCAGCCAGTTCAAGATGGCGCTGGATAACAGGTAGTCTCCCCAGCAATGTGTCGGGACGGCCCTGGCGGGAAAAGACCCAGGGGTTGCCCAGGGCGCCCCGGCCGATCATTACACCGGCGCACCCTGTTTCATCAAGCATGTGCCGGCCATCGGAATATCGAAGGATATCTCCATTTCCAATGACCGGAATGGCGACCTGTTGCTGTGCCTCCCGGATGACCTGCCAGTCAGCCGTACCGGAAAAGGCCTGTTTCCATGTCCGGCCGTGGACGGTAACAGCGGCTGCGCCGGCATCCTCCGCCATTTTGGCAAAGGCGGGAGCAATAATATTCTCCCGGTCCAGGCCGCTGCGGCATTTGACCGTCACTGGCAGGTGCGAATTGGCAACGACCCGCCTGATAATGGCTTGTGCAAGCTTCATATCGCCCATAAGCGCTGCCCCGGCCCCCTTTCTGGTGACCTTGCGGACAGGGCAGCCCATGTTGATATCAATAAAATCCGCGTCATTTTTCGTGATCATGGCTGCGGCTTCACCCATTATTTCAGGATTGGCGCCAAAGAGTTGCAGGCCGAGAGGACGGTCATGCGGACAGGTTTGCAACAGGACAAGGGTATTTTTCTGTTGATAGACCATGCCGTGGCAACTGATCATTTCGGTAAAGCAGAGCCCTGCTCCCAGCTCTCGACAGAGCAGACGAAAGGCCAGGTCCGTATATCCTGCCAGCGGCGCCAGGACAAAGGGATTATCGGTCAGAAGCGATTTTATGGGCATGTTTTTTCCTGTCGGGTAAAGCGGCTGAAGCCGGGATTTTCCAGTTGAGTTTATCTTGCATTGTAGTATAAGAATGCCATGATTTCAGCTGAAAAACAGCGGTTGCCGCTGGTCCTGGAGTACATGTGTATCATGTTGTTTCAATGAGCTGGATATCTGTTTTGCGGTGTGCCACAGGCCGATACTGTTTTGAAAGCCAGGTTTATGCCCGCAAACCTAACTCAGGCCAGCTTTAGCCGCCTGTTTTTATTTTTTTTATTGTGTTTATTCCTTGCCTCCATCGGGTGGCGGGGCAAGTCAACAAACGGAGTTTCCCATGACCCTGAAAATAGACCTGCAACAGGACAACCTGTCCCCAAGTCAAATATCCACCCTCCAGGAAATGCGCAGGCAATGCGCCCGCAGGATTTTGCTGTCCACCACCCTGGCTGCTTCCGGCCATCCGGGCGGTTCCCTGTCTTCGCTGGATTTCCTGCTGGTCGCCTATGGTATGATCAGGCATGATCCAAAGCAGCCACGCTGGCCGGGCCGTGACCGTCTGGTGGAAAGTATCGGCCATATTTCCCCTGGAGTGTACGCTGTCCTTGCCGAGTATGGCTATTTTACCGAAGATGATTTCCTGGCCGGATTTCGTCGCACCGGTTCCGGTTTTCCCGGTCATGTTGAAACCATTGTACCCGGTGTCGAATGGGATACCGGCAATCTTGGCCAGGGTGTGAGTACGGCCGTGGGCATGGCCCAGGCGTTCAAGGTCAGACAGCAGGACAACAGGGTGTTCTGCCTGATGGGTGATGGTGAGCACCAGAAAGGCCAGATCAGCGAAGCCATCCGCTATGCCCACAAGTACAGGCTCGACAACCTGACGGTTGTCATTGACCGCAACCATCTGCAGATTTGCGGATCAACAGAAGAGGTGATGCCCCAGTCGATCGGCAGCCTGTATGAGGCGCTGGGCTGGAAGGTTTTGCGGGTTGACGGCCATGACTATAATGATCTGTTCCAGGCCCTGAAGACTGCCTATCTTAATACCAGCGGTATACCAATTGTGATCCTTGCCCGCACCGTGATGGGCAAGGGAATATCCTTTATGGAAAACAAGGCCAGGTATCATGGCGCTCCATTAAAGCCTGATCAGCTTGCAGACGCTCTGGCCGAACTCGGATTTGAAAACAGCTTTGCAGAGTGGCAGCAGCGTCGAAGCCAGCCGGTGGGCACGGAAACAATCATGCCCCCAAGAAGCGACTACCCCGAGGTTGACCCCGGCAGCCCCATTCTTTATGAGGCCGGCACAATGACCGATAATCGGTCAGCCTACGGCAATGCCCTTCTTGGCCTGGCAGAGGCCAATAATATCGATGGAAAACCGCCCGTTATTACCGGTATTTCCTGCGATCTCGAGGGCTCGGTCAAGATGGGCGCCTTTCACAAACACAGTCCGGACGGATATTTCGAGGCCGGCATCCAGGAACACCATGCCGCTGCCATGGGCGGGGCCATGAGCTGTGAACAACTGGTCACCTTTTTTTCCACCTTTGGCGTTTTTGCAGTCTCCGAGGTCTATAATCAGAACCGTCTCAGTGATTTTAACCATACCAACCTGAAGGTTGTTGCCACCCATGTGGGACTGGATGTGGGTGAGGACGGACCGACCCATCAGTGTATTGATTATCTTGGCCTGTTGAAAAATTTCTATCGCTTCTCCGTGTTCATGCCGGCTGACCCGAACCAGACCGACCGTATCGTCCGTTGCGTTGCCGTTGAACCCGGTAATCATTTTGTCGGCATGGGGCGGTCAAAGACGCCGATCATCACCGATGAAGAGGGCAATCCTTTTTATGACACCGACTACAGGTTTGTTCCCGGAAAAGCCGACTGGCTACGTCGCGGTACCGATGCCACCATTATCACCTATGGCGCCCTCACGCCGGTCTGTCTGGAGGCGTGGAAGATGCTGCAGGCTGAAGGCTGTTCGGTTGGAGTGCTGAACATGGCCTCCCTTGTGCCCCTGGATAGCGAAAGCATCCTGGAAGCGGCTGCAATCGGACCGCTGCTGACGGTTGAGGACCATCATATCGACACCGGTCTGGGGGCGAGTGTTGCCCTTGTCCTGATGGACAAGGGCAGGTCCTGCACCTTGCGCCGTCTCGGGGTCCGGCATTACGGGGCTTCGGGCAAACCCGCGGAGTTGTATGCGGCCCAGGGCCTTGACGCCGCATCCATTGCCCGGGAGGCCGGAAAACTGATCTCCTGATCAAAAAAACTCCTGATCAAGGAGAGAAAATGGATCAACAAAAAAGCCCCCTGCACATTTAGTGTGCAGGGGGCTTTGTGGTTTATTGATTGTTTTGAAATCAGGTCACCTTTTCTGCCGACCGTCAAGGTGTACTACCCTGGGGCGACATGTTTTCCTTGCGCAACTTGTCGAGAGTGCCGAGATAAATACGTTCGGACAGATCATCGATAATCGTGGTCAGCGCCCTGTCTTCCGCGGCCGTACTCAGGGTCGTGGAGGGATAATCTTCTGTCCATAATTCATTGGGCACTTCCCAGAGTACCTTACCGGACTTGAGGTCCTTGAGGATGTAGCGTACGCCCAGTTTGATTTTGACGTCCGTGGTTATCGTGCTGCCGGACCAGGAAAGACTGGGCAGGTCAATGGAAACGATTTCCCCGGCCAGGATAAGGTCAGCCTTGTCCCTGTTTTTTGTCAGGACAATGGCCTGGGATTTCTGGAACCATCTGGACAGGGATTTATACAGGGTGATATCAATGCCGAGTTTGCTGGTTCTGTTCTTCCATTCAGGCATATAGATGGTCTTTGTCGGGCCATCATAGACGCTGGGAAAATAATAGCCGCATCCCGTCAGAAGGAGAACCATTGAGGCAACCAGGACAACGCCGACAGCAATTTTTTTCACAGATAAGCTCCCATACATGGAATTGGCCGCAAGGCAGTGTGGCTTTTAATTGATGGGCATGCGCTGTTGCGCATACTCAGATGACAATATTAACCAGTTTGCCTTTTACCACAATAATTTTTTTCGGCTTTTTGCCGTTCAGAAATTTGCGTGTTCGTTCATCGGCCAGGGCCAGTTCTTCCATTTGCCGGTCGTCAATGTCTGCAGACGCCTGGATACGGGCCCGAACCTTGCCGTTCACCTGCACAACCACGGTGATCTTTTCTTCCCTGGCCGCATCGGCATCAAAATCCGGCCAGGCTGTCTTGTCAAGGACCGTGTCATGGCCTGTGTATTCCCACATTTCTTCGCAGAAATGGGGGACCATGGGAAAGAGAAGCAACAGACAGGTCTCCAGGCTGAATTTCAGAACAGCCGCAGAAATGGCGGTTGTTGAATCTTTTGCGGTTACCGTGTTAATCAGGTTAACAAGTTCCATGACCGCTGAAATCGCGGTGTTGAAATGAAAA
>JALVAI010000477.1 GCA_027011235.1 Desulfobulbaceae bacterium | reverse complement strand
GAACAGGACCTTGCCGAACAGTTGCGGGAATTGCTGATTGACGCCACCAGGATCAGATTACGGGCGGATGTTCCTGTCGGCGCCTATCTGAGCGGCGGCCTTGATTCTTCAACCATTACCTCCCTGATTGCCCATTTTACCGACAATGAACTGAAGACCTTTTCCGTTACCTTTAACGATAAGGTCTATGATGAACAGGAGCAGCAGCAGGAGATGGTTGATTTCCTGCACACCGATCACCACAGCATCCGCTGCTCCTATACATCCATAGGCGAGGCCTTTCCTGATGTCATTCGTCACACGGAAACACCCATTTTACGAACAGCACCCGTACCTCTTTTTCTTCTCTCCTCCCTGGTCAGACAAAACAAGTACAAAGTCGTCCTCACCGGTGAAGGCGCCGATGAGGTCCTTGGCGGCTATGATATATTCAAAGAGGCAAAGGTCCGGGCCTTTATTGGAGCCCGGCCGGGTTCTACCTGCCGGCCCTATCTTTTGAAACGTCTGTATCCCTATCTTGCCCTGTCGCCTTCCAGATCAGCGGAGTATGCGCAGAAATTTTTCAATACCGATGCCTCCCTGGATGACATTTTTTATGGTCATCGACCTCGCTGGAAGACCACATCGGGCACCCATCTCTTCTTCAGCGATGATTTTGCAGCATCCGTTGGGCAAAAGCCGTTTGTAAAGCTGAAATCCTTGTGGCAAGATCAATTAGAGGGGGTAGATATTTTCAGTCGGACCCAGTTTCTTGAGAGCCGCCTGCTGCTTAGCAATTACCTGCTCTGCTCCCAGGGTGATCGTATGGCCATGGCCCATTCGGTTGAAGGCCGCTATCCCTTCCTTGACCACCGGCTGGTGGAGTTTGCCTGCACAATTCCGCCAAATCTGCGGATGAAGGCGTTGAATGAAAAAAATATCCTCAAAAAGGCCATGGTTGGTCTTCTGCCGGACGGAATAGTCCGACGCAAGAAACAGCCCTACATGGCCCCGGATATCCTGAGCTTTTTTGGAGAAAAGGAGCCCGAATATCTGGAATATTATCTTTCGGAGAAAATGCTTGCTGAGGCCGGCCTTTTTAAACCAAAGGCCGTGCAGCGGTTGCTGATGAAGTGCCGGAAAAAAGCCCGGCAGGGATTTCGTGAAAATATGGCCTTTGTCGGCATGCTGTCGACAATGATTTTGTTTGATTCATATGTCCGTTGTTTCAAAACAGATGTTCCCCTGCAGCTGGCAAAGACGCGGGTGATGGTCAGGTGAGAAGGTCAATATGCTGAATTTGCTTAAAAAATATTACCCGGTCCGAAACGTCCTTTTTGTCCTTGGCGAAGGTCTTCTTATTTTTTTGACAATCAACCTTGTGTATCTGTTGTTCTCCGGGTGGGGCATTTACTGTATCGACAGTTTTCCCGACGCGGTGCGGGCCCTGATTGTCACGGTGGTTTTTCAGATTTGTCTGTATTTTTTTGATCTGTATGATCTCAGTGTTATTAACACTGAGCTTATTGACTGGCTCAGCCAAATTATCCAGGCATTCGGCATAGGCTGTATTATTCTTGCCGTCATATATTATCTTGTGCCGCAGTTGGTAATCTCTACTCGAATTTTCTGGACCAGCTATTTTATTATCTGTCTGGCCATCATCCTGTGGCGGCTGCTGTATTTCAGAATCCTGAATGAACGGTTGTTTTCGCTGCCCGTTGTTGTGGTAGGAACCGGAAACCTTGCCGTTGATATTGCCCGGGAAATCGAAGAAAAAAAGGATTCGGGCTATAAAATTTCCGCATTTGTCGGCTCAGCAGTACCGGAATATAATCCCAATAACGCGCCTCTTTTTTCTGATCCTGCAATATTGCCGGAACACTGCCGCATGCATGATGTTGGGCGTATCATTATTGCCCTGGATGACCGGCGTGGAACCATGCCGGTCAGAGACCTGTTGCAGTGTAAATTGCAGGGAATAGAAATAGATGAGGGCATTACCTTTTATGAGGCAGTTACCGGTAAGATTCTGGTAGAGAAAGTCAAGCCTGGATGGCTTATTTTTTCCGAGGGATTCAAGGCAGGGAAAATTCGGGCTGTTGTGAAGCGAATCATGGACTTTTTGTTTTCCATCTCCGGCCTGCTTGTTTCTCTGCCGGTTACCCTGCCGACTGCGTTGTTGATCAGGCTGGAATCACCCGGCCCGATTTTTTACTGCCAGGAGCGGGTTGGCGAAAAGGGAAAAACTTTTAAGGTCATTAAATTTCGTTCCATGCGTAAGGATGCGGAAAAGAACGGAGCAGTCTGGGCCATGGAAAATGATCCCCGGGTGACACGGGTCGGCGCTTTTATCCGTAAAACCAGGATTGATGAGATTCCCCAGATGTGGAATGTACTCAAGGGAGAAATGAGTTTTGTCGGCCCCCGGCCGGAGCGGCCTGTCTTTGTGGAGCAGTTGACAAAAAAGATTCCTTATTACTCCCTGCGTCATGCGGTAAAGCCTGGAATAACCGGCTGGGCCCAGGTCTGTTACCCCTACGGCGCGACTGAGGAGGACGCTTTGCGCAAACTTGAATATGATCTGTACTACATAAAAAACATGTCTGTTTTCATCGATATCCTGATTGTTTTCAGGACTGTTAAAACGATCCTCTTTCGCAAGGGAGCCAGATAGGATGGCCGGAGGAATAGTATTGACTGCCGTTAAAGATTAGTCTGGCTGGGTTCATCAAGGATGCGCCGTCAGACCCGAGTGTAGTACGTCATCCCCGAGGTAGTATTCGGGGATCCATGTAAAATCCTGGCCATCTGATGTCTGCTGGATTCCCGCCCAAAAGACCGCGGGAATGACGGAATAGAGCAGGCCAATGGTATAACGAAATGGGCAGGACTTGGGAATGACGGAGTGTGGGCAGGCTACGGGATTGTGAAGTGATTAAAACGCAGTATATTGAATTTAAATATTTTTCCGATGTTATTAAGAAATGAATTCGTAAAAAGTCCTGACAATGCTTAAAGATGGCCAAGTAAAAGCACAGATATACAAGGAGTAGTGTTTTGTGGCGTCTCTTAACTATACACATAGTATGCCCACGAATCGACACAGGACACACGACGCAGTAGACCGAAGTTTTTATGACGCTATTAAGAAATAACAACAGGTATGGGAGCTATCATGCCGGATACAATAGCAACAATACGTTCATTTATATTTGATAATTTTTTATTCGATGCGGCCGAGGAGGATCTCGGCAATGATGATTCTTTTCTGGACCAGGGGATCATCGATTCCACCGGCGTTCTTGAACTGGTGGAATGGCTTGAAGACACCTTTGATATTACCGTTGATGATGATGAGTTGATTCCGGAAAATCTTGACAGTGTGAATCAACTGGCAGCCTTCATTGCCGGAAAAGCATGACCTGACAGTCCCATGACCAGGCCCCAACGATTATTGCGGGAAGGATTGATAGAATCCGCAACCAGATATCCTGAAAAAATTGCCCTGGTGATTGAAGGGGAGGAATATGCCTACGGGCAGTTGCTCGATACCTCGCAAAGGGTAGCCTGGTCCTTGCTGGACAGAGGATTGAAACGCGGCGACCGGGTTGGCGTTTATATGGACAACACCTGGCCCTGTATCACCTCGATTTATGGCATCTTACTGGCCGGCGGCGTTTTTTTGATGATCAATCCGCAGACAAAGGCGAACAAGCTGCACTATATCCTCCAGGACAGCGGGGCCGTTTTTCTGATGACGGACGGCCATCTTTCCGGACAGTATGTCAAGGCGACAGCCGGGTTGCCCGAGTTGCGGGGCATCATCTCTTCGGGCAATCTTCCGGACGCGCAACAGTGTCCCGTCCGCCTGGAATCCTTTGCCAGCGTGGTTCGGGAAAGCGCTTCCTTAGATGCTCCCGCATTTGTTATCCCAAATGATCTGGCCGCTCTTATTTATACCTCCGGTAGCACCGGACATCCCAAAGGTGTTATGCAGACCCACCAGGCCATGGTGTTTGCCGCCTGGAGCCTGATCGAATATCTCCGGCTTTCTGAAGATGACAGGATTCTCCTGGTACTGCCCCTGGCCTTTGATTACGGCCTCTACCAACTCCTCATGGCAATGAAGCTTGGAGCAACGCTTATTGTTGAGCGATCGTTTACCTTTCCGGGTATGATTTACCAGGTCATGCGTGCGCAGAAGGTAACGGTGTTCCCCGGGGTGCCGACGATTTTTTCCACGATGATATCCGGACATAAGCGAAAAAAGCTTCTCTTTCCGCAGGTGACCAGAGTGACCAATACGGCGGCTGCCCTGAGCCCGGAATTTATCCCCTTGCTCCATGAAATCTTTCCCAATGCTCTCATTTATAAGATGTACGGCTTGACCGAATGCAAAAGGGTTTCCTATCTTGCGCCTGAACTGGTTGATGAAAAACCTGCCTCGGTTGGCCGGCCCATCCCGGGAACAGAGGTCTTTTTACGGACCCCGGAGGGTGAACCGGTTCGCCCCGGCAATGACGGTATTCTTTACGTACGCGGGCCGCATGTCATGGCCGGTTACTGGAACAAGCCGGAATTAACGGCAAAAGCTCTGCAACCGGGGCTGCTACCGGGGGAACGGGTACTTTGCACCGGTGACTGGTTTCGGCAGGATGAGGATGGGTTCCTCTACTTCGCGGGCCGCAGTGATGATATCATCAAAACACGGGGAGAAAAGGTCAGTCCGGTGGAGGTGGAACAAGCCCTGTATGGCATTGACGGCATACGGGAAGCCGTTGTTACCGGCGTGGATGATCCGCATTTCGGCCAGGCTGTCTGCGCCTTTGTTCGTATCGACAAAGACAGCCCGCTGACCGCTCGACGAATAAAAAAGATCTGTCTGTCCCGACTGGAAAATTTCATGGTTCCCCGAGATGTTTTTTGTCTGGAATCCTTTCCCAGGACTGCAAACGGCAAGATTGACATCAAGGCATTGCTTAGAGAACATTATGGCGGGGAGGATTAGCCATGGACGATAATCTTTCTGAGGAATTACTGACTGTCCTTGCCGGGGACGTCGATTTTCTGCCCGACAAACCGGAAGAGACCGCGGAAACTACCCTGGCGGCCCTGTGGTTGACGGCGGCGGGCGAACCCATCTCGGCCGCAGGCTCCGTCGGACGACAATTACCAGCACTT
>JALVAI010000476.1 GCA_027011235.1 Desulfobulbaceae bacterium | reverse complement strand
ACATCTGGATGAAATCGACCCGGTGGCCAGGAAGATCGGGGCGGTCAACACCCTGCTGTTCAGGCGGAAACCGGGTGAGGAAGAGGTCGTTGTGCGCGGGTTTAATACCGACTGGCTCGGTTCCAATCTGGCCCTGGCCGAAAAGATCAAACTTGCCGGCAGCCGGGTCCTGGTTCTTGGCGCCGGCGGTGCGGCCAAGGGCGTCTGTTTTGGTCTTGTTGAAGCAGGGGCCGAGGTGATCATCACCAACCGGACCGAAGAAAAGGGACGTGCTCTGGCCGCATGGCTGGGATGTGATTTTATCCCCGGTGATCAGCTTGGCAAGGTGCGGGCTGATGCCCTGGTAAACACCACCTCGGTCGGTATGGAGCCCAACAGCGCTGATATTGCCGTGAATCCGAACCTGCTTGCCCATTTTTCCGTGGTCATGGATATTGTCTATGCGCCGCTGCAAACGCGCCTTCTGCGGGAAGCGGAAAGGGCCGGCTGCCAGACCATAGACGGCCTGTCCATGCTGTTGAACCAGGCAGCGGTGCAGCTGAAGATATGGACAGGCAAGAGGCCGCCCCTTGATATTATGCGCCGGGCGCTTGAAGACGAACTTGCAAGAAGAAAATCGGGCAGGAATATCTCTGCTACCCAGGATATATGAAAGAAATTACACCAGTACAACTGATCGATACAACCGTTGAAGTCCCCGGCTCAAAAAGCCTGACCCAGCGGGCCCTGATTGCCGCAGCCCTGGCCGAGGGGACCTCTTTTTTGGCCGGGCCGCTGGCCAGTGAGGATACGGCCTATACCATGGCGGCGCTGCGGGCAATGGGGGTCCGGATCAACGATGATGATCCCGCATGCTGGCAGGTCCATGGGACCGCCGGCAATATCCTTCCGCCAGAGGAGGATATTTATCTCGGCAACAACGGCACCGCCACCCGTTTTCTTACCTCGGTGGCAGCCCTTGGACAGGGCACCTTTCATATCGTCGGCTCCAGGCGGATGGCCAAGCGTCCCATTGCGCCGCTGATTGAAGCCTTGCAGGGCTGGGGGGTGGATATTGAAAGTGATGCCAAAAACGGCTGTCCGCCGCTCACCATCAGGGCCAATGGCCTGACCGGCGGCAAGACTGTTCTGCCCGAGGGCAAATCCAGCCAATATCTCTCCTCTCTGCTGCTGGTAGCCCCGTATGCGGCCCAACCAGCCGAGCTTGAGGTACGGGGCGAGGTTTATTCCAAGCCCTACGTGGAAATGACCTTGCGGGTCATGTCTTCCTTTGGCGTTCAGGTGGAGGCCACCCCTACCCTGGATTTTTTCCGTATACCGCAGCTTCCCTACCAGGGCAGGGAATATGCCATCGAGGGGGACGCCTCGGGCGCCTCCTATTTCTGGGCAGCAGCGGCGATAACCGGTGGCCGGGTTACGGTTGCCAACGTGCCGGTTCCCTCATTGCAGGGGGATGCCCAGCTGGTTCCCTTGCTGGCAAGAATGGGGTGTGAGGTGACCAGGGCCGGGGTGCGGGGCCTGACCGTGCATGGCCCGGAAAAATTGAAAGCCATTGAGGTTGACATGGGCGACATGCCGGATGTGGCCCCGACCCTGGCCATTGTCGCCGCCTTTGCCGAGGGGACTACGGTAATAAAAAATATCGCCCATTTACGAATCAAGGAGTGTGACCGATTGTCCGCCATGGTCACGGAGCTTGGCAGAATGGGTGCGGCGGTGGAGGAGCGGCAGGATGCCATGCTCATTCATGGCCGGTCCGGTGGCAGTAATCTGCATGGAGCTGAAATCACCACCTATGACGATCATCGGATAGCCATGTGTTTTGCTGTTGCCGGTCTGCGGGTACCGGGGGTGATTATCACCGGTGAGCAATGCGTGGCCAAATCATTTCCCGATTTCTGGGAACGTTTTACCATGCTGGGAAAATAAGGACCACGGGGGAATTTTCCCCATGGTCCTTATCCAAAAAACAGGATTGCGTGTGTTTTCAGCAGTCTTAAACCTGTAAGTGGTCAGGGGTGCCGTAGATTCGTGCAGGCGCGACTGATCGCAGGTAAGGGGAGCATAGCGGAAACTCCGATAGCCCGTTATGCGGACAGTCGCGACCGTGCGAAGAGGTAAGCGAGGTACGAGACTCCGTGCGGTGCCCCTGATCACTTACGATCAGTTGACCTTCAGCTTGCCGCCCGTGCCCAATCCATGAGGGCCGGTCGCCTTCTGCGGTCGGTAGTGTTTTGTCGCCCTGACCAGGTTGTTAAAGGCATCGGTAAGGGATGCCGCGATGACCTTGCCCTCCGGGGTCCTGCTGTAGGCGCGGACACCAGTGCCGACGCCGAGTCCGGATTCAAAGAGTCCAGCCAGCCCTCCAATATCCATGGCGTCCGCGCTTCCTTCAGCCACCGCCACCTGCACACCAGATCTGTTATCGACCAGGGTCAATATGCTTTGGGCTTCGCTGGTCTTCAGGGAGCTGCCGATCATGGCGCCGACACTACCGAATAATCCGCCGATGGCGCCACCTATGCCACTGGTATCAGGGGAGGAAAAGATCAGGGTCGGGGTTACGGTATAATCGGCGGCAACAAGCTGGCCCTTGCCGAAGTTACTGTACTTCCGAAGTTCTCCCGATCGTTGCAGGCGTCTTTCCCGTTCCAGACTGTTGAACCCAGCACCCCGCTCCACAACCACGAAACAGTTGCTCTGCTGTGAGAGCAGACGCAGGACAGGGATGGTTGACTGGATACCGTAGCGACCCAGCCAGGAATACCAGTTGGCGGTATGGTCCTCGTTGACGGCCAGGGTTCCGAGGGGTTCTGCGCAACGTTCAAGCTGCGAATTGACATTTTCGCTGTATTCCCCGCCGGCACTGCCGGTGGCAACGGTTTTGGAGCGTTCACTTCCCATGTGTACCTGGCTGCATCCGCTGAGAACGAGGATAGCTATGGCAATAACAAGATGATTTTTCATAGATACTCTCTCCATAAAAAAGATTTTTTTGCACAAAGATTAACAGAATTATTTTTACCCTTTATTTGAGGAAAATAAACAAAAAAATACGGAAGCTGTCCGCCGGTATTTCATCTTGGCAGGATTCTAGTCTCAACTGTTTATCCGAAAATAGTCCACGGAGCTGTGTCGTTTCAGCCTATTTGAGCGGTAAACTATGGTCCAGCCATGCTGGTTTGTCCGGAAACCATGAATTTTATTCCAGGTCAGGGGATGCCATACAGATGATCGATATTCCATCCATTATTTATTGAGCATGACGGGAAATGCAAATATACAGGACCCCGGGAGATTGGACGAAACGGCCATTTATGGACGGACATTTTCCAGCAGCAATGACGCAAAAGGTGTGTAATGATCAGGAACCGTATTGAACGATAATGGGTTCACCGGCAGAGCATCCCGTAAGTTCTGCGGCATTGCCCCTGTTGACGGCAATTTCCAGGTAGCCGGAAGAGTCGATAAGGGCAACAAGCTCTCCTGCGGGCTGGTCGCTATATGTGCTTGAGATAGCATTGATTGTATGATCTGAAATAGTGATTCCTGTAAAAGTTGCCGGTTGGAATCTGCTCAGATGTCTGGTGGTGATGTTGGTTTTGATATTGCCGAAATGGTCGATATGAAGCATTTGGCCGCTGATACGATTATTGTCGATTTCCGGTTCCGGAATGTCAAGCTGTACGCAGTCGGAAAATGAGACTTCAGGCCCTACCCGGTCAATGGGCAGTCCTGCGGCCAGGGCTGCGGCCACAGGTGCCATGATGTCTCTGCCGTGAAAGGTGCCGCTTACTTCAGCGGGGAAAAGAGAGCTGTTCTCCACCCGATGAATTCTCTGTATCTTTTCATCCATAACCAGCAGGGAGAGCAGGCCGTTGTCCGGGGCAATAAAGAGATGATTGTCTCCCTTTGCGGCAAGGATACCGCGCTGACTGCCCACCTCGGGATCAACAACGACCAGGTGAATGGTGCCATCGGGAAAATAGCGGTAACTTGTACGGATTGTGACGGCTCCGGCAAGAATGTCATGGGGGTTGATGGCATGGGTCAGGTCAAAGATGCGGCTGGAGATGTTTCGTTTAAGAATGGCCCCCTTCATCTGGCCCACGTAAGGGTCTTTTAGACCAAAATCCGTTGTCAATGTTATAATATTTGTATAGCTCATAACAGATAATCCCTTGCATTCGGCGTTAAAATTTACCTGTCATTTTACCGATTGTTAATATGACTTGGGTTTATTTTGCCGGAAATGGGTTGATTGGAAGTGTCGTGCCGGGCAAAAAAAAATTCGTTGCCGTCATAAGAGTTATAGCAGAGGAAAAAAGAAATGTACAAGAACGGCTTAAAGAAACCGTTTTTTCAGAAGAAGAAAAAAGAGCGTGCCCTTTTCTTTCATTTTTCCAGCTGCCGCTCCTGCCTGTTCTCCGGTTCCCCAGAAGATATCCACTCTGCCTGGGCCCCGAATGGCCGAACCTGTGTCCTGAACCAGCACGAAACGATTGAGCGCTGTCCACTGTTGCTGGTTGTTGCGGTCAAAAACAGGTTTTCTGCTTTGCAGGAAGGCAAGAGCTCCGGCAGGAAAGCAGCGTTGGTCAACGGCGATGGATCGCCCAGCCGTCAGGGGACGGTCGAGATTACCGATGGCATCATGGTCCGGTGTCCACTGGAAAAATATAAAGGATTGATTGGTGTACAGGATTTCCTGGAGTTCTGCCGGATGGTCGGCAAGGTATTGTCGGATGGTATCGATCCCCGCCCCTTTACGGGTGATTTTGCCGGTATGGATCATGTATTTACCGATACTGGTGTAAGGGCGGCCGTTTTTCATGGCATAGTGGATGCCCTTAAGAGAGCCGTCCCGCAGCCTGATAAGACCTGATCCTTGAATATGGAGAAGATAGGCATCAAAAGGGTCCTTGAGCCAGACAAGTTCGCTTCCCTTTGCATATCCGTTACGTTCTATTTCTTCTCTGGTCCAGTATGAAGTGAAACGGTTCCCCAGGAAGCGACCGGGCTGGACAGAGCCATTTCTGTGATTGCGGCGAAGAACAAGGTTGTTCGGAATTCCATACAGGGGATAGAGAAACGGGGGCGTCCGGACAAGACTTCCCTGAAAAACCGGTTGATAATACCCGGTAACCAGCATTGTACCGGCTGAGGTGGTATGTTCCCTGCCCGCCGCC
>JALVAI010000475.1 GCA_027011235.1 Desulfobulbaceae bacterium | reverse complement strand
ACGGGATGCCGCCGAGGCCCTGGGCGCTGTCTTCAAGTGGCCGGTGATGACCAAGGAAGTCACCGAAGAGGGGCTTGTCACCGACAGCGGCGAACTGATTCCGGCCCAGACGGTGATCATCTCCATTGGCGATGTGCCCAGTCTGCCGTTTCTGCCGGATTCGGTTGAAGTGGTCAAGGTGGCCGGCGGTTCCTGGATCAAGACCGATGAGGCGGGACGGACCACGGATCCGAAAATATTTGCTGTTGGTGATGTTGAACGGCCAGGTCTGGCCACCAATGCCCTTGGCGCCGGAAAAAGGACAGGCGAGTATATTGCCGCCACCTTAAAGGGTGAGGAGTGGAAACCATTTGCCAAGAAGCTGATCAAGTACGAGGCCCTGACCGTTGCCCATTATGATCCGGCCGAAGAAAAGGGGGACACGGAAAACCACCAGGCCGCCCGCTGCCTGAGCTGTGGCTCCTGCCGCGACTGTCATCTCTGTGAAACCATCTGCCCGACCCATGCCATTTCCCGGCGTGAGATTGTTGCCGAGGATCCGGACGGCGTCAACTACGAATATGTCTCGGATGACAACAAGTGCATAGCCTGCGGTTTCTGTGCCGATACCTGTCCCTGCGGTATCTGGACCATGCAACCGTTCTGATCCGGATTTTTTTGGTATTCACAGGCCGAGGCCGACAGTAAGCACAATCGTTATCGACCAATAAGGGAAAGCCGTATCGCCCTTATTTTTTGACAAAGCGAAGCACGACCCGATAGTCCCTGGTATTCAGGTTTTTGGGTAGAATATTGCCGTTGGCCACCAGGAGCGTCAGCACCTTGCCGCCCGCCGGGTCCTGCCGGAACTGTTTGCGTCGTTCCCTGCCCTTTGGGCCGGTGATGCGTTGTCGTGGGTTGCGGATGTTGAGCAGTTCCGCCTCAACTCCTGTCGTTGTCGGTCGGGTTACCGATGCCGGAGGGCCGGCCGGGGGGATAGCGCCTACCATAATATCAACCATTGTGTCCTCCCTGAGCTTTTTTACCTTTATTCCTTTCCCTGGAACCTGTTCCTTTATCGGCTATCAGGCTGTTTTTGTTTAATTCTTTATTTCCCCACCAGCTGCAGCAGCAGTTTTTCCAGCTCGACCTGTTCACTGAGCAGGGCCCCGGCCCGCATGTCCAGGGCTTCCATCTCTTCTTTGGTCGCCGCCTGGTGAATATGGCTGCAGTTGTAGTTTAGGCAGAAGATGGGTTTGATGGTAAACATACATCCTCCTGGCTCGAGATAACAGCATTCGTCCCCATTGTCGATCGGCTCGATTGCAACTTCCAGGAGCAGGTTGATCAACAGGACAACTGCGTCCGTGTTGCCAGCCATGTAGCTGCTGCAGCATCCGCCGCCAATCCTGGCCGCACAGGCCCGGCACCGGGCGCCCATCTGCATTGCCTGCATCTGCCGGTTAAGGGCGGCCGCCTTGTGTCGTAATGCCTGCAGAGACCTGGCAACATCCCGGTTGCGTAACAGGCGCGGGCCGTGTTGTTGGTAGAGACGGCGGGCCGTGCAAAGTTTTTTCTTGACCGAGCCGGAGTAGTAGGTGGCAAGGTCCAGGCCTGCTTGTGTGGTCATTGTTTTTCCGCCTGCTCCATAAAGGTTTTCCAAATTGGCGCTGCAGTCCGGCCGCCGGTTTCACCCCTTCCCAGGGAGCGGCCCCGGTCATGACCGACCCAGACACCAGTGGTCAGTTTGTTGGCATAACCGATGAACCAGGCGTCCATGTTGTTATCAGTGGTGCCGGTCTTGCCGGCAGCCCCTGGTATGCCCCGGGCCTGCCTGCCGGTTCCCTGGCGGATGACCTCGGTGAGGATATCGGTGATGGTAGCAGCCGTGCCGGGGGAGATGACCCTTTTGGCGGCAGGGCGGGGCCAGGGACGAATTTTCCCATGCCGGTCCCGGACCCTGGTTATGGCCCGGGGCCGGTGGTAGAGGCCATGGCCGGCAAACACGGTATAGACGCCGGTCATTTCCAGCAGGGTAACGGGCGAGGCGCCAAGGGCAAGGGGTAGTTCCGGTTTCAGTTGTTCCGAGATACCGGCCCGGTGGGCAAGCTGAATGACGGGCCGGACCCCGATCTTCTGCAACAGTTTGATGGTGACGATATTGCGTGAATGGATGAGGGCTTGGCGCAGAGTGGTCGGCCCATAATATTTATGGCTGTAATTCTGCGGGCGCCAGACCGAACCGTCCGGATTCCTGATGGCAACCGGGGCGTCCATGAGCTGCATCTGCGGTGACAGACCCTGTTCAAAGGCAGCCGCATAGATGAGGGGTTTGAACACCGATCCTGGCTGTCTCCTGGAGGTAACAGCCCTGTTATAGGGGCTTTTGCGATAATCGGCGCCGCCGACCAGGGCGCGTATGCTGCCGCTGGCAGCATCTATGGCAACCAGGGCGCCCTGGGGCAACTTTTTGTCGTGATGCCGTTTTCGTACACGTTTCAATCCCTGTCCAAGACTTGCCACCGCCACCTTCTGCAACCGGCTGTCCAGGGTTGTCCATACGGTCAGGCCCTGCCGGTACAGTCCCTTTTTCCCATACTGTTTTTCCAGTTGATCGCGGACAAAATCGGTGAAATAGCCGTTGGTCTCTTTCTGCTTGCCTGCGGGATTGAGATCAAGTTTGCGCCTGTAGGCGGCCCGGGCGGCGGCAGCGGAAATGATCCCGTCTTCGGCCATGCGGTTAAGGACATATCGCTGTCTGGCCTTGGCGGCCCGGAAGTGACGAATCGGTGAATACCGGCTTGGCGACTGGGGCAGACCGGCCAGCATGGCGATTTCCGCCAGATTGAGCTCTTGCGCTCCTTTGGAAAAATAGGTCCGGGCAGCGGCCTCGACTCCATAGGCGCCCTCGCCGAGATAGATCTCGTTGAGGTAGATGGTGAGAATTTCCCTTTTGCCGAGAAGATGATCAAGCCGGTAGGCCAGAATGGCCTCGGTCAGTTTGCGGGAAAAGGTCTTCTCCCGGGAGAGCATAAGGGCCCTGGTTACCTGCTGGGTGATGGTTGAGCCGCCCTGGCTGCGTCTGCCGCTGCGCAGGTTATTGATTGCCGCCCGAAGAATTGACCAGAGATCAAGGGCCCCGTGTTCAAAATAACGGCTGTCCTCGGCGGCGACAAAGGCCAGGGGCAGGAGTTTGGGCATTTTCCGTTCAGGAATAACAATGCGATACTGTTTGTAGATGGCATCGATAACGGTTCCGTAGCGGTCAACAACAGTGGTGGCCACCAGGGGTTTGTAGTCATCTGTTGATCGGATGTCCGGGACGTCAAGGGAGAGAAACCAGGCCAGAAAAACACCAATGCACAGGGTGACAAGCCCGCTGATACAGATGGAAAAAATGATGATCGGGGCCTGGCCCAGGGGCTTTTTGCGGACCGTTTGTTTCCGGGCCGGTTTTTTTTTTGCAGGGGCTTTTGTGGACAAGAGCGGGAAGACGCGGTAATGATTGACGGGAAAGCAGTTATGTCTCTGATAACGCCTGATAGCGCTGGCAACTCTAAAGCAAAAAAGATAAATCGTAAACTGTAAACTCTCTTTATTTCATGTCCCGTATTCGTCTGCTTTCCGATCATCTCGCCAACCAGATAGCCGCTGGTGAGGTTGTGGAACGTCCCGCTTCCGTGGTCAAGGAACTGGTTGAAAACAGCCTTGACGCGGGCAGCCACAGGATAGCAATCCAGGTGGAAGGCGGTGGCATCCGCCTGATTCGGGTGGTGGATGATGGGGCGGGCATGGACGGTGATGATGTCCTGCTCTGTCTTGAACGGCACGCGACCTCAAAACTCCTGGACGAATCGCAGCTTGCCGCCATCACCACCCTTGGCTTCCGGGGCGAGGCCATTCCCAGTATTGCGTCGGTTTCCCGGTTGATCCTGCGTTCCCGGCCCCAAGACGCTGCCATCGGTACCCGGGCAGAGGTGCGATACGGCACCCTGCATGCGGTCCATGAGGATGGATGTGCCAGGGGTACCGTTGTTGAGGTGAAGACCCTGTTTGGCAATATTCCGGCCAGGAAAAAATTTCTCAAGTCGGCGCGGACCGAACTCTTTCATATCGAAGAGGTGGTGAAAAACCAGGCCCTGGCCCATCCGGCGGTTTCCTTTGAACTGCAGGTGGACGGGCGGCAGCGGTTTGCCTGGCCGGCAACCGACCGGCTGGAAGAACGGATGCGGCTGGTGTTTGGCTACAGGGGACGCCTGCTCTCCCTTGCCGGTGAGGAGGGAGAACTTGGCCTGGATGGTTTTCTCTGCCTTCCAGAAGCAGCGCCTGCCTCGGCCCGACTGCGTCTGTTGGTCAATGGCCGGGCCGTGCAGGACCGGATGCTCAGGCATGCGGTGATCGAGGGTTTGCAGGGTTTTTTGATGAAGGGACATGCCCCGGCTGGTGTACTCAGGCTCTTTCTTGCGGCAGAAGATATTGATGTCAACGTGCATCCGGCCAAGAGGGAGATCCGTTTTCGCAGGCCCCGGGATGTGCATGGCTTTGTCGCCGGAGTTGTCCGGCAGGGGGTTGCGCAATATCAGGACAGGGTGCGGACGGACCTGTTTTCGCCCCCTGTTTCCGCTCGCCAGCGGGATGTATCTGCCGTGGACACTGAAACCAGGCCCATGCAGCCACGCAGCATGCCGTTTCCCACGGTCCAGGATGGTCCTGCCGCCATAACCACCGCTTCCCATGCCCGGCCCCTGCAAACAGGGGAACCGGTATCAGCAGGGCCGGAGCAGGCGGCGCCGGTCCTTCCCCGGCGGCAGGAGACATCTTTGCCGGATGAATCGGTATCCGGCCTGACCCTTATCGGCCAGTTATTTGATCTCTATCTGCTCTGTGAACGGGGAGAACGGTTGCTGGTAATTGACCAGCATGCGGCCCATGAACGCATTCTCTACGGCAGGCTGGTCAACGGTTATCTGGAGCGGGAGATTCCCGCCCAGAACCTGTTGTTTCCGGCAACCGTTGACCTGAGGCCCGACCAGGCCCGGGTGCTGACAGAAAAGGGGCCTGAGGTCGCCCGTCTCGGCCTGCAGGTGGAACATTTCGGCGACACCACCTATCTGATCAAGGCGGTGCCGGCGCTCATCAGCTGGCTCTCACCCGAAGAGGTCCTGGCCGACACCCTGGAGGCCCTGCGCCACTGGCGCGGTCCAGGGG
>JALVAI010000474.1 GCA_027011235.1 Desulfobulbaceae bacterium | reverse complement strand
CCAACGGGTCGGCCGGTGGTTCCAGATAGGAGCCAATGACCAGGCCAAGGAGAAAAAATAGAAGAGCAACACTGCCAATGGCACGCAGATGCCCTCGTCCCAGACAGAAAATTGTGACAAGAGCCGTCCCCCAACCAAGAAAGCCGAGGAAACGGGTGGATAGCTGGGACAACAAGGACGAAAATGGCACCAGATGATCCAGGGAAATCAATGCGATGGACAACCAGGCAACGACCATGGCACCCCGGCAGAAAACCGTGAAAAACCGGTCGCGACCCAACAATCGGCGCAGGCCGGAGCCGGTATATTGTTGTTTTCTGTCCGTCAACGGCTGTTTACGAGTCTCTGAAAGGTTTGAAACAGGAAACATGGGCCAGTTCGAGCATCGGCCAATCACCCTCGGTATCACCATAGGCATAGATGGTGCCATACTGCGCAGGGGATAATCGCTCGTTAAGCCGCCGCACCTTTTCCTTCCCCCGGCAGTTTTCACCTATTATCCGCCCCGTTACCATTTCATTCTCAATTTCAAGTCTGGTCCCGATCAGTTCCAGCCCCTGGTCCCGGCACCAGGGTTGCAGAATCATTTCAGGGGTTGCCGTAACAACGATCACCCTGTCACCAAATTGCAGATGCAACCTGATCGCTTCCAAAGCCTGCGGTCTGAGGATGGATGGCATAATTTCTCGGGCAAAACAGGATGCAGCATGAGCAATCCTGGATATTGACCGGCCAGCAAGGAACTGCCTCAGGAAATCCTCTTTAAGACAATGATTACCATACCTGCCCAGAAGAAAAAAACAAATCCTGGGCGCAAGCACTAGACATCGAAGAAGAAAAGTTGGCCCGGTGATATAACGAAGAAACAGGAGAAAACTGTCACGACTGGTCACGGTACCATCAAAATCAAACAGGGCCAGATCTCTCATTGTAGGATCAAGTCCATTTATAAATGCGGCAAGTCACCAATCCGGACAGGAACCGGGAACCCCCGGAAAGGCACTGGTCGCTGATGCAAGGAAAAAGAACATCCATACATCATTTCTTGGTTTGGCTTTTAAATTCCGGGACTACATCCTGCAGGCATGCTCGCAGCTTGTCTATATTGCGGGAAGACGCCGCCTGCTCAAGACAGATCATTTTCTCTTGCAACCAGGCCCAATCCACTTCCCTACTTCGGGCAAGCAATAATTTTTCATGACTTGTCGGTTGCAGGCCCTCACTCTTGTGCAAAAGCTCCTCGTAGAGTTTTTCACCGGGACGCAAGCCGGTATAAACAATCTCGATGTCCTTTCCCGGCTCCAGACCGGAAAGTCTGATCATCTGTTCGGCCAGATCTTTTATAAGGACCGGCTCTCCCATATCCAACACGAAAATCTCGCCACCCTTCCCCATGGCGCCGGCCTGGAGGATCAGACTGACAGCTTCCGGGATGGTCATAAAATATCGCGTGATTTCAGGGTGAGTAACCGTGACCGGCCCGCCCGCCTCAATCTGCCGTTGAAAAAGCGGAACCACTGAACCGGTGGATCCCAGCACATTTCCGAACCGGGTGGTGATAAAACAGGTAACCGATCTGCGATCCAGGTTCTGACAGTACAATTCCGCCGCTCTTTTGGTCGCTCCCATCACATTTGCCGGATTGACGGCTTTGTCGGTCGACACAAGAACAAACTTTTCCGCCTGATACCGATCGGCCGCATCAGCTACGCACTGGGTTCCGTATACGTTGTTCCTCACCCCTTCAGCAGGATTTTCCTCGACCATGGGAACGTGCTTATACGCCGCTGCATGAAAAATAACGTCCGGCCGAAAAGAAGAAAATACCCAGTCCAGCCGATCACGGTCTTTTACATCACCAAGAACTGTTTCAAGCCGCAAGTCCTGAAAATCGCCACGAAGCTCGTGGTCTATGGAATAGATATTAAATTCGCCATGATCAAAAATGATCAGTCGATCCGGTTGTTGGGCAGCAACCTGGCGGCACAATTCAGACCCGATGGAACCACCTCCCCCTGTCACCAGGACTGTTCTTCCTGATAAGTATCCGGAAATGGCCTTTTTATCCATCCGTATCGGCTCCCGGCCAAGAAGATCATCCACGGTTACAGGTCGCAAACGATCAGCGTCCACCTCCATCCCCTTCATCTCGAGTACTGATGGCAGGGTCTGGCAGACGACATTCACCTCGCGGCAGAGCTGCACCAGATGACGAATTACCTTTTTACCCGCTGAAGGAATGGCAAGAATAACCAGTTCTATCTCCTGATTGGAAACGATTTGCGGTAAATCCTCTGTGTTCCCAACAACCCGAATACCGTGTATTTCCCTGTTCTGCAAACTCTTGTCATCATCAAGAAAGGCAACGGGTTCATACTCCACCCGGTGCAACAGATCACGGACAAGTAACTCTCCCGCCCTTCCTGCTCCTACGATCAGAGTTCTTTTTCCTGATCCCTTTTGCAGAGATAATCGATGATCTTTCAGCCAGCGATAGAGAAGACGGGACCCACATAGCCCACCGGTCAGAATGAGGGGATATAACAGAAAAACCGAGCGAGGAACACCCTGAAATCTGGTCAAGAGTCCACTGGAAACCGTGATAACCAAGGCACCCAGGCCGACAGCTTGTAAAATTCTGATGAGATCCGGAATGGATGCGAACCGCCAGAACCCTCGATACAGACCAAAAAACCAGTATATTATTCCCTGAACAAAGGGAGCAAACAGGAGAAGATGATGTAATGACGGACGATGAATGGCCGGAATTCCGTCAAAATTAAAACGGAGCAGGTAGGCAAGGACCAGGGAGATTGGCACCCAGAGCAGATCGTGCAGGAATGCAACCCAACGATTGAACAGTAACTTTCGGACGATATTTATCATACGCAAGATTGAGCGCTATCATCACGCAGCAACAGGGGGATAACAATCGCTACCGTAATGGTTTCAAATCGCATTTAGCAGCGCTTATGATTGATTTCAGGTTAATTAATTTTGCAGGAAAAGCGATGGTATCCCTGATTTCATTCAAGTTGAGCTTGAGTGCTAAGCAGATAAAAAAAATGAAAACTATCATGACGGCAACGTATTAAGAAAACGCATGAAAAAGTTGAGTATACAATACTCTCTGCCTTTCAACAAGATGATCCATCAATGGAAAGAAGAAATCCAGGGCGGAGAAAATTCTAATACCACAACTGATATATTTTCCAACAGCTTTCAAAGCCATGATCCTGCATATTTCCCATTTCGTCATCCCTGCGGCTTGTCACTCCGTCATCCCCACGATCTGTTAGGCGGGAATCCAGCGTTTATTCTGTGGCCGTACATTGATCTGGCTCCTTATTTCCTGCTAAAGTTCCGGCATGATAAATTTCAAAGTTTTCATGACATTACTACTGATTACAAATGCATTACAGCTCCCAGCACTTTCTGATTATCCGTATAATCCGCCCCTGATCCTTCCTGTTCATACCGGTACCCGACGGCAAACAAATACCCTGGCGAAAAAGTTGTTCAGCGACATGGCCGCCTATCACCTCACAACGCTGGTATAGGGGTTGCAGATGCATAGGTTTCCATGTAGGCCTTGCTTCAATATTATTTTCTTCCAGCCTTCCAATGACCCTGTCTCTGTCAATACCGGCATCATCGGGATCAATGGTCAGGCAGGTCAACCAGCGACTGGAACGGGCAAAATCCGGCTCAGGCATAAAATGGACTCCAGGCAAATCTTCCAAACCATCACGATATCTTCTGAAGATACAACGCTTTTTCTTTACCCGATCATCCAGAACCCGTAACTGTCCTCTACCGATGGCCGCCAGTACATTGCTCAGGCGGTAATTATAGCCGATCTCGGTATGTTCATAATGAGGTGATGGTTCCTTGGCCTGGGTGGCCCAGAATTTCACTTTCTCAATTAATTGTTTATCTTCGGAAACAATCATGCCACCGCCAGAGGTGGTAATAATTTTATTGCCGTTAAAGGAAAAAAATCCGGCCATCCCGAATGTGCCTGGTGATTTTCCCTTATATTGAGCGCCTAATGCTTCTGCAGCATCCTCCAGCAGGGCAATTTCATATTTGTTGCATATTTTCTTTATGGGATCAATGTCGGCCGGCTGGCCATACAGATGGACTAGCACAACCGCTTTAGGAAGGCGGTTTTTCCTGGCCCGTTTTTCAATCTCACCGACCAAAAGCTCCGGATTCATATTCCAACTCTGTTCGTCGGAATCAATAAAAACAGGACGGGCGCCAAGATAAACAACGGGATTTGCGCTCCCGACAAAGGTAAAGGTGGAACAAAAGACCTCATCTTCCGGGCCGACGCCTGCATAGCGCAGTAAAAGATGAAGCGCGGCAGTACCAGAGGAGACGGCCGCCGCATATTTGGTATTGACCTTTGCGGCAAATTCCCTCTCAAAACTTTCCAGTTGGGGACCGACCGGCGCTATATAATTTGAGGCAAAGGCCTCATGGACAAAGTCCAACTCTTTACTCCCCATATGGGGAGCAGAGAGAAATATCCGTTTATTTTCCATGGGCTGACATCAAACCGTCAATTGCTATAGGGGGTGCCTTGAAAATTAGAATTTTCGTTCAAGGCCAAGGAGCAGGAAAATTAAAAAGCGCAACATATTAGATACATGTGAGCATTTTTTATTTTTCTGTGACGCAGAGATCGGGCGAAAAGTCAGTCTTTCAAGGTGGCCATAGAGAATTATGCGCCTTGCAGCTCGCTGGAAGATGAGTGTGACAATACACAACAATTATTTATTTTCATTTTATTTTTCTTTCACGCAATCAATCCAATACCATCCCCGCATTCTGCCATTGTCGTTTACGCAGCTGTTAAAAAAAAACCCGATCTAAATTTTGTGGTCTGGTCAGCAATTGCTCAAGAGTTGAAAAAAGCACTTTTATTTTCCACTCCGTGGAATAACTATTTCAGCTTTTCCCTCGATAACAACCTTTCCCCGCACGGTACAAAAAGTATCAAAAAAAATCCTTTTCTTATTATAATCTATATCGGTTATGGTTACAGTTGCCCTAACAGTATCACCTATATATACAGGACGCCTGAAATTCAAATGTTGGGAGGCATATACACACCCTGGCCCAGGCAACTTAGTGCCAAAAAGGGCAGAAAAAAAACTTGCTGATATCAGGCCGTGGGCAATGCGTTTTCCATACCTTGTCTCTACCGCATAT
>JALVAI010000473.1 GCA_027011235.1 Desulfobulbaceae bacterium | reverse complement strand
AAAAAATCCCCTGACCGCATCAGCGCTCAGGGGATTTTTGTTGCCCGGATTCATAGTAGATAAGTCCGGAAAAACCGTTTACGGTTCCGACCATCCGGTCAGCTTTTCCACGAAATAGTTATTTTGGGGCATATCCATCATATTTGTCCCAGTACTGGCAAAAATAGGCATCGATTTCCTTGTCAAATATACATTCCTTGCCCTTCATCTCTTTATGTCCGTTGGGAAACATTTTCTCATGTTCGGCCCGGGGAATCTTTTTGAACAGATTACCCTGGTTGGTGGTCACTGCCGGCTGGCTGGCTGCCTGGGTATAGCCGGTAATCATGGCCGTTGACAGAAAAAGAACCGCGCCTGCTGCAAGTAATAAATTCTTTCTCATAAGATCGACTCCTCTGTTGAATTATTAGTGAGACTTCTCCATCACAGTCCAGGTGAAAACCATTCTTTAATTTAAAGAATTATCATTAAATGGAAAAAATCAAGTAGCGAAGGAAAAAAACAGATAATTTCCTGAAAGGGATTTAACGGGGAACCTGCACCTTGGAGTAGATCGCTTGCAGGAAAATGGCCTACCGTTGCCCATATGTGAGGAACCAAAGTCTTTCAAAAACAGAGAAGGTATCAGCGGCTTTATTTTTGTGGTATGATCTTTTCCCTTTTTCTCAATCGCCCTTGGGGGTAATCTACCGGCAAAGGATGAAAAAATGACAGTATTGTCGAAAGTATAACCCCAAAGAAATCATGACCACTCCCCAGACAACTCCGGAAAAAATAGAATCATCGGCCCTGCGGGCCAACCTGCAGGAGACGGCCGGTCAGGTCGTCATTGACCCCCGTTACCAGCCCTTGCAGGATATCGTGCAGCGGTTTCAGGGGCTCTCGATTAAGCTGGAAAAGCTGCTCTACGAGATCAATCATCCCTACCGCAACTGGCAGCTGATTATTCCTGATCTGCGTGCCTTTGCCCTGAAAAACCTGCATCACTATCGGAAACATCCCCAGGGACCGGAGGCCTTTTCCCTGTTCTCTTCCATCTTCCTCGATGCCCTTGCGGAATCGCGGAAAAACGGCAAACTGGTTCGCCGGATCATGGAGGCCATGCTCGCCTATACGGACAAGCTGATCAACTCCATGGATTATGACTGCCTTCTCAGGTACCAGGATGTCCTCAATGCCTTTTTTATTCGTCTGCGCCATCTTGACGCATTGGGTCATCGGGTGATGATGTTCATGGTCCAGGGCCATCATCCCATGAAAAAAATGGCCCTGCGTCTGATCGCCATTGCCGGAGGAGAAGAGAAAGATTCGTCCTTTGATTACCGGCCAATTGCCCGGCTGATGCGCAAGATTCTCCAGCTCAACTATGACTATTGGCTAGGTGAAGAGGATCCGCTGCCGTGGTTTGAGAAGCAGTGCGGCGACTATTGCGCCGACTGGAAGGCCGGGCCGCTGCTTGAGGCCATCTCCCACGCCCGTATCCGCCGGCACCAGCAGGCCCTGGAACTAATTGATATAGAGGCCGATCCCCTGACCGGACTGGAAAAGATTTTGCAGTTGCCGGCCCATATGGATATCGTCCGCCTCTACCGCGATATTCCGGCCACCCTGGGAGCGCAGACGGAAGAGGAGAAGGGTTCGCCCTTTGCCGAAAACCGCAAGCTGCTCTTTCTCTTTCGCATCATGGACACGCCCGGGCTCTATCTGATCCATGAGGAGAGCCTGCGGGAAATCAACCGTTCCCTGGTGCAACTGATCCGCAAGCAGAGTTTTGAGGATATCGAGCAGTTTTTCATTACCACCTTTCAACTACTCAAGGCCAATGTCCGCAAATATCCGCACACCTCTCTTCAATGTATCCAGGTGATCGGCGGCGAGGTGTTCAAACGGGGCAATTCCCGTCTGGTCGAGGCCTTTTTATGGCAGGCGGTCCGGTTTGGCTTCCAGTATGCCAATGTCATGGGCGTGGACGAGGACTGGCAGCCGCTTACCAACCCGGCCCATCTCGCCAACATCAGGGTCTGGCTGCACCTGATCATGCAGGAGCCCAAGTGGTGCTCCATCCTGTTTTCCGCCCTGATCATCAATATCAAGCTCTCCGGGACCTGCGTCAAGGACACCGATCTCTTTCAGCGGGATATCACGGATCTGCTCAACCATCCCATCGCCCCTATTTATAACCTGGCCAAGCAGTTCACCAAGCTGATGCCGGTCTTCTTTAACGAGATAGGGGCCGAGGGCGAGTTGCGGGAGGTCTCCACCGAACTCGATGAACTGCACAAGCGGCGCGATCTGCTCATTCATTTTCTGCGCAAGCAGAGCCATGTGGAGTCAAGCAACCTGATTGTCGACTTTATCAAGGCCATTTTTGCCTTTTGGCTGACCCTGGACAAACAGGTCCTGCAGGAATATCTGCCCGAGGAAATCCTGGCCCAGGTTGAGGTTACCGGTCCCTTTGTCGATGAGCAGCATGCCCTGGCCCTCTCTATACAAAGGGAACTGCAGTTTGACTCCATGCAGGACATCCTCTTGTGGGATGATGAAGAGCGGCACCAGTTTCTTGAAAAACACCGGGAAATCTCCGCTGTTGAGCGCAAGCGTTTCGAGCTCTTGGTCAGGATGTTTAAACTGCTGCACCAGAAGTATAACCTTGGTCTGCCGGAACTGCGCAACCAGCTGCAACAGGCGGCGAAAACAGGGTTTCCGGAGATGGAGGAGCTGCTGGCGGTGCTGGAGAAAGGTGACACCATGCAGTGCCTTACCGCGCTGATGGACCATCTTGAACAGCTCAAGGAGATCATCCTCAGTGACGAGGTCTTTGAACCCAGGGAGGAAATTTACTACAAACGCCACATTGCCGTGGATATTCCCTCGGTCTACGGCCGCTACAGCGAACGCAAGTTTGATGCCCTGGGGTTGACCTTTCGCCTGGAAAACCTGGCCAATATCTATCTCGAGCGGCTCTCGCACACCATTAACCTCAACTTTATCACCCAGGCCACCTTTATCCAGATCGTCAAGTGCCTGCGCCTGTACCTGCGGGCGTTGAGGATAGACGGCATCTCCAGCCGCCGCCTGGACACCTATGCCAGCCTGCTGGCCTCGTCCATTGCCATCAAGCGGTTTTCCTATACCCAGCATCTGGATATCATGCGCGGCCTTTCCGAAGGGGTCAAGGATGTTATTTACGCCTATTACACCAATATCCATCAGAATAACCTCTCCATCATTATTCCGCAGATTGGCAGAGAGAACCTGTTGACCCGCTACCGGTCGCTCTGGGATGATCAGGACCTTCCATCAACGGTCCTGCGGCTGTCCGAGTCTTTTTTCAGGGACCTGATCGCCACCACCTTTGGTCTGCAACATCTTGATAATTTCATCAGCAGGATCATCCAGACCCTGGAGGCGCAGAAGGACATTCTCGATGAAAAGACCCTTGATCTGCTGATGACCTATAATCCCAAGAAGGCCATCAGTTCGCTGTATAATGAAAATCCGGCCACCCATAATCTGATTCATCTCGGCAACAAGGGATTTAATCTGATGGTCCTGGCCGGAGACGGCAAACCGGTGCCGCCGGCAGCCATCATTACCACGGAAATTTTCCGCTGCTGGCCCGCGGTCCGCAAGTTTGACCGGGCCAGGAGTGAGTTCATGGACCGGGTGCGCGCCGCCATAACCGAGATCGAGGAACTGACCGGCAAGGTGTACGGGTCCGGTGAACGGCCGTTGCTCCTTTCAGTGCGCAGTGGTTCGGCCATCTCCATGCCCGGCATGATGACAACCATCCACAATGTGGGGGTCAGTGGTGAGCTTGTGGAGGAATTTGTCAGCGCCAACCCGGACCAGGCTTATTTTTCCTGGGACAACTACCGGCGCTTTATCCAGTCCTGGGCCATGGCCCAGGGCGTGGCCAGGGAAGAATTTCAGGCCCTGATGAATGAACACAAGGCACGGTATAACGTGCGCCTGAAACGTGATTTCTCATCCAGACAGATGCAGGAACTTGCCATTAAATATAAAAAGGCGGTGCATTTGCTGGGATGCGCTGTACCCGATGATCCCTGGCTGCAGCTGATTCGGTCGGTGGAGTTGGTGCTGGGGTCATGGAATACCAAAAAAGCCAGGGATTACAGGCAACTTATGGATGTGTCCGATGACTGGGGCACCGCCGTTATTATCCAGGCCATGGTCTATGGCAATATCAGCCACCAGGCGGGCAGCGGGGTGCTGTTCACCGCCCATCCCTATCGCAAGGTGAGGCGGGTGGCGCTCTGGGGAGATTATGCCCCCGGTGACCAGGGCGAGGACATTGTTTCCGGGCTGGTGACCAGTTACCCGATATCGGTTGAGCAGGCCGAACTGGACGGTCGGTCGGTGCAAAATTCCCTGGAACGGAGATTTCCAAAAATTTATGAGGAGTTGCTCTCCATCTCCCGTGACCTTGTGTACACCAAGGAGTGGAACCCGCAGGAGATAGAATTTACCTTTGAAGGGCCGGAGCCGGAGCAGCTCTATGTCCTGCAGACCCGGGACATGATCACCATCAAGAAAAAAGAGCATCTCAACGTGTTTGCCGATAACGGGGAACTGCAGGATTCTGTACTGGGCAAGGGAATCGGGGTCAGTGGTTCTGCCCTTTCCGGGCTGGCGGTCTTTACCGGGGAAAATATCCAGCGCCTCCGGCAGGAAAAACCGGAGGTGCCCCTGATCCTTATTCGTCAGGATACGGTGCCCGAGGATATCCGGGAAATATCAATGGCCGATGGCCTGCTGACGGCCCGCGGCGGCCAGACCTCGCATGCGTCGGTGGTCGCCACCCGGCTGGAGAAGACCTGTGTCGTCGGCTGCCGGGACCTGCAGGTCTTTGAGACCAGGGAATATGCCCTTATCAATGGTCACCGGATCAATGCCGGTGACCCGATTGCCATTGACGGCCGTAATGGCCTGTTTCTTGAGGGCATGCATCCGATCAGGGAAGAGGTTCATATCCTGCCGTTGTGATGGGGACAGTCCTTTTCTGTTTTGTCCTCACAGTAAGTACCTGCCGTCACCATCCTGTTTCGGTCCCAATATCTTCAGGTTGGGAAATACCTTCCTGCTGATGAACCAGGAAATTACGATGATGAAAAACAGGACCAACAGCTTGAGGGCGGCCGTCACGGTAGGTGCTCCGGTGAGTAAAAGATCTTCCATCAGATCAAACAGACACCACAGGG
>JALVAI010000472.1 GCA_027011235.1 Desulfobulbaceae bacterium | reverse complement strand
CGATCAGGTTCCCGGCGCCCAGGGCCGCGGCCCCGCCCCGGGTGGCTGCGGCCAGGGTGGTTTCCGCGTCCATGACCGTAGGATCCATCATTGCGGCCTTGTGTACCTTGGCCACACTGTTCATTTCACCAAACATATCCACATCATTATTGGATGCACTGCCGTCGGTGCCGATACCGACGCCCACCCCGGCGGCCAGCATGGCCGGCACCGGCGCTATGCCCGAGGCAAGTTTCATGTTCGATTCCGCGCAATGGGCGACTTTGACCCCACGCTGTGCCAGCAGGTCGATCTCCTCGTCATCAAGGACCACGCAATGGGCGGCCAGGGTCCGGTTGTCAAGCAGGCCGAGTTTATCAAGATGGCGGAGGGGAGTTGTCCCGAACCGCTGCCGGCACAGGTCGATCTCATCCCTGTTCTCGGCCACATGAATATGGACCAGGGCCTGCCTGTCCCGGGCAAAACTCCAGAGCCTGGTCAGCAGGTCGGGCGAGCAGGTGTAGACCGCGTGCGGGTTCACGGTCATGGTGATCAGGTCATGGTCCGCATAGTCGGCAAACAGCTCTTCCATGAGGGTAAAGCCGTTTTCCAGTTCCCCGTAGCTCGGCGAGGGGAAATCATAGAGCACCTCTCCCAGCCAGGCCCGCATACCTGACTTGGCTGTTGCCGCCGCCACATCCGGGGCAAAGAGATACATATCGTTAAAGCTGGTGGTGCCCGATTTTATCATCTCACACAGGGAAAGCAGGGTGGAGGTATGGACAATCTCGCCCGTAAGCCTTGCCTCCCGGGGAAAGATATACTCCTGCAGCCACTGCATGAGCGGCAGGTCATCGGCCAGGCCGCGAAAGCAGCTCATGGCGGCGTGGGTATGGATATTGACCAGGCCGGGCATGATCAGCCCATGGCCGCAGGCAAGCTCTTCGGCCTCGGGATACCTGGCGCGCAGGTACGCGGCAGGGCCGGTTGCAACGATGGTGTCGCCGCGGGTCACCACGGCTCCATCTTCGATGATGGTCCCCTGCTCGTCCATGGGCAGCAGGTATTTTCCGCTGATGATACATTCTTTTGCATCCATAATCACAGGTTGGGCAGAATGAGCAGGAGCAGTTGCTGCAGCCGCGGCCCGGCCCGGCCGGCAGCGGCAACGATATCCTCAAGCATAATGGGAGTAAAATTATCCGGGTCATTGACATTGGCCACCACGGAAAGGCCCAGGACCCGCATGCCCGCATGCACGGCCACCAGAACTTCCGGCAGGGAGGACATCCCCACGGCGTCGGCGCCGATCAGGCGCAGATACCTGGTTTCCGCCGGAGTTTCCAGGCTGGGGCCGGGGATACAGACATAGGTGCCGCCGGCCACCTCATCATAGCCAAGTTCAGCGGCGGCCGTGAATACCGCTTCCTGCAGACGCCGGTCATAGGGCCGGGAGAGATCGGGAAAGCGCGGCCCCCAGTCATCCACGTTCGGCCCCCTGAGCGGGTTGTCCGGCAGCAGGTAAATATGATCGGCAAGGACCATGATGGTGCCGGGGACAAAATTGGGGTTCAGGCCGCCGCTGGCATTGGTGATGACCGCGGTCCGGGCCCCGAGCAGGGAGAGGACACGGAGCGGAAAGGCGACCTGGCGGGCGGAATAGCCCTCGTAAAAATGCAGCCTGCCCTGGAGCAGGGCCACCTTCCGGCCGCACAGGGTACCGAATACGAGATTGCCGGCATGGCTGGTGACCGTTGACTGCGGGAAATGCGGTATCTCCGCATAGGGGATAACAACCTGCTCCTCCACGGCCTCGGCCAGGGCGCCCAGCCCGGTTCCCAGCTGGAGAACAATCTCCGGCCGCACCGGTTTCCGCTTGCCGAGAAAGGCGACGGCCTCCTCCACCTGTTGCCGGTATGTCATCCCTTTTTCCGGGTGCATGATTATGTTTCAGCTCAGTCCATGCTGGCGGACATATTCCTTTACCAAGCCGACATCGGCATCCATGACCTGGCAACGGCTCTCTTGCTCCGTCAGGTCGGCAAGGGCGGGCGGCAGGTCAACCTCCCTGCCGATGGCCTTTTGCACCGCCTCCCCAAATTTGGCCGGATGGGCGGTGGCAAGGCAGATTACCGGCCGCTCATCGCTTTTCAGCTCCAGGGCCGCCTTGACACCGACTGCGGTGTGGGGATCAAGCAAGTAGTTTTCCTGTTCATGGATGTTGGCTATGGTGGCAATGGTTTCCGCTTCACTGACCCTGCGGGCGACAAAATCCTGCTGCACCCGCTGCTTGAACCGGCCCAGGTCAATTGTGCCGGTCCGGGCAAACTCGGCCATATCCTGCCGAACCTGCTCGCTGTCTTCATCACGCAGGTAATAGAGATAACGCTCAAAATTGGAGGCGATCTGAATATCCATGGATGGGCTGAAGGTGGGAGTTACCTCGCCGCTGGTGGTATACTCTCCCTGGTTGACAAAACGGGCCAGAATATCGTTTTCATTGGTGGCCAGGATCAGCCGGTTTATGCATCCCTCGGGCAGGAGCCGTTTGGCAACGAATCCGGCAAAGATATCACCGAAATTGCCGGTGGGCACGGAAAAATCCACCGACTCGGCGCCGGTCTTCCATACCTTGCAGTAACTGTAGACATAGTAGACCACCTGGGCCAGGACCCGGGCCCAGTTAATGGAGTTAATGGCGCCAAGATGATACCTGTCCTTGAACTCCAGGTCACCGAAGATCTCCTTGACAATGGCCTGGGCATCATCAAAGGTGCCGCGCACCGCAATGTTGAACACATTTGGATCCAGCACCGTGGTCATCTGCAGGGCCTGGATGGGGCTGGTGCGTCCCTTGGGATGAAGGATAAAGATATTGATCCCCTTTTTGCCACGCACGCCGTAAATGGCTGCGCTACCGGTATCACCGGATGTGGCGCCGATGATATTCATAAAGGAACCGGAATCGGCCAGGATATATTCAAACAGATTGCCCAGAAACTGCAGGGCGATGTCCTTGAAGGCCAGGGTCGGACCATGAAACAGTTCCATGATGTACAGCTCTCCGACCCTGCGCACCGGCGTGACCTGGGGATGGGAAAATTTCCGGTATGATTGTTCAACCAGGGTGTCCAGATCAAGGCGGGGAATATCGTCGATAAAGAGACCGAGGATATCCAGGGCCAGGTACTGGTAGGGCAGGTTGCGCCAGGAGTTGAGCCTGCCGCGATCAACTGTGGGCAGCCTCTCCGGCAGCAACAGGCCGCCGTCACGGGCAAGGCCCATCATGACCGCATCCGTAAATCCAATGGGAGAAGTCTCCCCCCGGGTGCTTATGTATTGCATGGTATTCTCTATCTTACTCCTTGATTCCTGTCATAATAAAAACAGGAATTTTTTTACTGAAAAAAAGATTTCATCATGTTGCCCCACTATTTTCCTGTGCAACACAACTGTTGGCCACGCCAAGGCGAATTTGTTTGCCTGTCAGGGTTGCGAATGCTCCTGTTAACGCCTTATCACCTGCCGCTATGGAGCGTAGAGGAATTGGATCAGGCAGGGCGATTTGGCATGCGTAATTCTCTTGCTTCAAGCCATTTCTTGAATGACCGCTGACTCTCTCCGGAAGGTTTTCCAGCCAATAACCCTTCCACACTGATATCTTCGTCTATATCTTCCCAGTGGATACCATGCCCGCCGCCAATGAGTCGCCAATTTTCTCTTTCCCCTGGTTCTGCGTATGATAAACGTGGATACCAGGCTGTCGGGACCGATATAGTTCTGCCGTCACTTAAATCAACGCTCAACGTGTCCTCTGTGACTATTACATTTTCAACGCTTGGTACTTCAAGCTCAATTGCCAAAGTAGTCATTCCAGGCCTCCATCATAGCCTCTCGCTTACTTTCAATAATCTTAAGAATTTTTGATATCTCTGACCGGCTGAATCCACCACTGCTGTGCAGCCGTATTGGATCAAGCCACACTTTGGCAATCTTGTCATCCCTCTCTATGTGTACATGAATAGCTTCTTCCATGTCCCCGGAATAGAAGAAAAAACGATAAGGTCCAACTCGCAGTATTGTTGGCATTCCTCTATTTCACCTGTTCACGTGTTTGTTACGCACAACTATAAACAAGATGGCGGCTGAACCTTATTATTCGTGTAAATACTTTAACGAGCCTCCATCAATGCGGAATGACCTGATAATCATCAAAATAGACCACACTGTCCGCCTTGGTCCACAACCCCACCTTGCCGGCAACAGGAGCGGGCAGACGGTAGGAGAGATATTGTCTGCCATTGACGTAGCCCTTGACCAGGTTCCCCTGGACCACCAGGCGCAGGGTGTGCCACTTTCGGGACGGCGTCACCACGTTGCGGACCCAGCTGACGGAACTGCGTCTGCCATGCCGGTAACGCCACAGCACCAGATTGTTTTCCAGGGGATTGGCGCGCAGGGCATAATAATCGCCATTGGGCCTGAGGTCAAAGAGAATACCGGCCCCCTGATCAATCCGGCCGGCAATGGCCTTGAACCGGAGCTTGATCTCGCCGTTGCTGAAGTTGTCCACCCCGGTGGCCACGGCAAATGGGTAGTAGGCATAGGCGGTGACATTATCCAGAAACTCGGCATAGCGTTTACCATACAGGGCCCGTGCCTTGTCGGCCAAACCGGCGGCGGCCACGCCCCGCCGCCATTTGCGGCCGTCAACAACCAGGACCGTATTGCCGTTGTCCGTGCCGATGATCCAGTTGCCGACCGCAGGCACAAAGGTTTTGGGCGCACTGCCCACGGTTTCGCCGGAAAAATCAAAAACAATGGCTCGTGAA
>JALVAI010000471.1 GCA_027011235.1 Desulfobulbaceae bacterium | reverse complement strand
ACAATATCGGCATCATCAGCGGAAATCGCGCCGCTGATTTCAGCAAGAATATTACGCCTGTTTTCCACCCGGATCCGTAATTCAGCCCTGTGCCTGGCCTGGCCGGTGGACGACCAGGTCACCGGAATCCGCCGCTGCGGGTCCGTGGCCAGCAGATTGGGGCAGTCGGCCTTATGGATGGAGATGCCCGAACCGGTGGTAATAAAACCCATGATATCATCTCCGGGCACCGGCTTGCAGCACTGGCTCACCTTGACGAGCATATCATCAATGCCTTCAATATCTATGCCTTCCCGGAAAATTGATTTACCAGCTGTTTCCTCCTCCCGGCCGATCTTTTCCAGTAGCTCATCCTGGCGCTTTCGGTTTTCCTCTTCCCGCGCCTCGTCAGGTTCCAGGGCCCGGAGCAGTTGTCGCAGACTGATTTTTCCGGACCCAACCTTTGCCAGCATGTCATCAAGGCTGTTACAGCGAAGCTTTTTGAGCAGCAAACGAATCTGACCGGATTTAATAAGCCGCTTCAAGGTGATGTCATGCTTTTTCAGCTCCCGTTCACAAATCTCACGGCCAAGCTTCAAGGCCCGTTCCTTTTCCTCGCGCCTGAGCCAATGGCGAATCCTGGTCCTGGCCCTGCTGGTCTTGACCAGTTGCAGCCAGGCCCGCTTGGGATGCTGATTTTTTGCGGTCAGAATTTCGACGATGTCGCCGTTTTGCAGCTCATGTTTGAGTTGCACCAGCTGCCCGTTCACCTTGGCGCCGACACAGGAATCACCAACCGCGGTATGAATGGCATAGGCAAAATCAATGGGGGTGGACCCCCGGGGCAGTTCACGCACCTCGCCGGTCGGGGTCAGGGCATAGACATCCGGTTCAAAGAGTTCACCCCGGACCGAGTCCATAAACTCATTGGGGTCTTCCACCTCCTGCAATGTTTTAACCAGTGTTTTCAACTCTTTGAACAGGCGGGCATCGCTACTGGAAATCTTCTGTCCTTCCTTGTAGGCCCAATGGGCGGCAATACCCTCCTGGGCAACCCGATCCATCTCCTCGGTACGGATCTGGATCTCGATAAAATGGCCGCGTGGCCCGGCGACCGTGGTGTGCAGGGACTGGTAGTTATTTGACTTTGGCGCGCTGATAAAGTCCTTGATCCGGCCAGGCACCGGAGTCCATTCGGCGTGTACGGTTCCCAGGGCCTGATAACATTCCTTGACCGTGTTGACAATGATCCGGAAGGCCACCTTGTCGTAGACCCGTTCCAGAGGAATATTCTGGGCCACCAGTTTTTTATAGATGGAATAGAGATGCTTGGGACGGCCGATGATGCGTAAAGGACGGATATTATTCTGCTTCAGCTTCTCGCCCAGGATACCGATGACCTCGTCCACATAGGCCTGCCGCTCGGAGAGCGTACTTTCAAGATGGGAGGTAATCTCCTGATACTCCACGGGAAAGAGATAGGAAAAGGAATAATCCTCCAGCTCTCTCTTCATCCAGTCAATACCCAGCCGACTGGCCAGTGGCGCGTACAGGTCCATGGTCTCGCGGGCGACATGGCGGCGAAGCTCCTCTGGCGCCGATGCCAGGGTCAGCATGTCCTGGAGGCGGTCTGCCAGTCTGACCAGCAGAACACGGATATCCGCTCCCATGGCCAAAAAAAGTTTGCGGATATTTTCCGCATGATCGGCCAGATGCGCGTTATAGCGAACATTGGTGATCTTGGTGGTGCCATCAACAATATTGGCCACATCATGGCCAAACCGTTTTTCAAGCTCGGCAAAGGTGGCAACCCGCTCTTTGAGCACTCCGTGCAGAAGTCCGGCGATGATCGTCTCCCGGTCCATCTTCATGGAGGCGAGAATCGATGCCACTTCAAGCAGATGCTGGATGTAGGGTTCGCCGCAGGCATGGAGTTTGCCGGCATGCCGCTTTTCTGCAAAGCGATAGGCCTCTTTAAGGGGCGTAAGATCGACCCCGTGCAGGTAGCCTGCGGCTATAGAATACAACCCCTTGAAATCAGACATTATACATCTTGCACCTTCTGCAGTTCCTGTTCGATCATGGCTGCAATACCGGCACCGGCTTCGGCAAAAGGCAGCATGATTGTCTCGCCGCTTGCCCGCAGGCGCAGCTCGATCATGCCCTCCTTTGCAAAGGTCTTGCCCACCGTTGCCCGATATGGAATGCCGAGCAGATCGGCATCCTTGAACTTGGACCCGGGTCGTTCATCCCTGTCATCGAGCAGCACCTCCACCCCCCTGCCCTGCAGATCGCTGTACAGTTGTTCGGCGGCCCTGCTGATGGCGGCATCTTTTACGCCAAGGTTAAGGACGATGACCTGAAACGGGGCCAGGGGCAGGGGAAATATTATCCCGTTCTCATCGTGATTCTGTTCAATGGCCGCGGCAACGACCCGGCTGACACCAATCCCGTAACAACCCATGACAAAAGGTTTTTCCACCCCGTCCCGGTCCTGGAAGGTCGCCTTCATGGCCTTTGAATAGGTTGTTCCCAGTTTAAATATATGACCGACCTCAATACCCTCGGTAAGTGACAATCCCCCCCCGCAGACCGGGCAGCCGTCCTCGGTGGTGATCTGGCGCAGGTCGCCAACCAGTTCGGGCTCAAAATCCCGACCGGGATTGACCCCGGTCAAATGCATGCCCTTTTCATTGGCTCCGGTAACACCGTTTACCATCCGCATCACCTCCTGGTCGGCAACCAGCCTGATCGGAATATCCACGGGCCCCATGTAGCCCACCGGCAGTTTCGTCCGTTTCCAGACCTCATCATCGGCCATGGGCTCAACTTCGGTGGCATGGAGAAGATTTTTCAACTTCACCTCCTGCACCTGCCGGTCGCCACGGACAAGGGCTGCCACCGGCTCCCCGTCAACCAGGAAGATCATGGTCTTTATTATGTCTCGGGGCGAGACACCAAGAAAATCCGCCACCCGCTCCACCTTTTTCATGCCTGGAGTTTCAACCCTGGCCAGCGGCTGTTTTTCCTCTGACGAGCCATCCGCCTCGGGCAGGACAACCGCCGCCTTTTCCACATTGGCCGCGTAATCACAATCGTTGCATATCACCAGGGTGTCCTCGCCGGTATCGGCCAGAACCATGAATTCATGGGAATAGGAACCGCCGATGGAGCCGGTATCCGCCTCCACGGCACGAAACGAGAGGCCGCAGCGGGTAAAGATTCGATGGTACGCCTCTTTCATCTTTTCATAACTGAGGGAAGCGCCCTTATCATCGGCATCAAAGGAATAGGCGTCCTTCATGACAAATTCCCGCCCGCGCATCAGGCCGAACCGGGGCCGTATCTCGTCTCGGAACTTGGTCTGAATCTGATAGAGGTTGGTCGGCAACTGCCGATAGGACTGCAACTCCCTGCGGGCGATATCGGTAATTACCTCTTCATGGGTCGGGCCAAGGCAGTAGTCGCGCCCGTGCCGATCTTTGAAACGAAGGAGTTCAGGCCCATATTTCTGCCAGCGCCCTGACTCCTGCCAGAGATCAGCGGGCTGGACCATGGGCATGAGCAATTCCTGGGCGCCGGCCCGGTTCATCTCTTCGCGAACAATGGCGGCAACTTTCTGCAGGGCCATCAGGCCCAGGGGAAGATAGGTATAGAGTCCGGAGGTCAGCTTCCTGATATAACCGGCGCGGAGAAGAAGCTGATGGCTGATAACTTCGGCCTCGGCCGGGGTTTCCTTTATTGTCGGTACCAGTAATTGTGAATAACGCATGGTAAAAAAAGAATATCCTGTTCAAGAGTTGAATGTATTCACCGTAAGGATGAAATATCCACGGGCAATGAATAGTTTTACGTAAAGAAAAGAGGGAGCACAGCGGCAGTCTCAACCGCATGGGAGTAGGAATTGGACCATAAAAAATGTTAACTTGGCAAGGAATTTTGCAGGAGAATAATTTTTGCAGGAGAATAATCAGCCCGAAGGAGGGATTTCCTTTACTGATACTCGCTGGCGGATATCACCTGCGGGATATCACATATACATTTGCGGTTGGGGCCTTATTGATCATCATCAAAGACAATGGCGGCACCCGTTGTCAGTGCCTCTGCTGTTTTTTTCCTCGCCGATGTCAGAATTCGCTGGACTGTGCCCCGGGAAACTCCCATCCTCTCACCAGCCTGTTCCTGAAACAGGCCTTCAAAATCACAAAGGCGCAACACTTCCAGTTCATCCCGATACATGGTAATCTTTTTCAGCTCGGGAAGAGAAATCCCGGTCGGTTTAAACGCCTTGCAACAGACCTTGCCCTCGCAGCGACGACTCTTTTTTGGGCGGGGTGACATTTTTCTCTTTTACTCCATTGATAAGGAAGCACTACCTTTCCCTTCCAACTTTTATTTTCCTCTTACACTATAGCATGATCAAGATGAAATTTCATCTTTTCCCACCTTGATACGGACCAGGTAAATAGGATGGAATGACCTGAGCAAATAACAATACCGTGAAAGACAAATCGGCAATCCCACACCTTCATAACGGGATAATCATTACAGAACAGCAAGTTGAAAGTCAATGACTTTTCCCGGCCATGAACCGGCAATATCATCAACCGATCATTGCCCCTGACATTCCTGCCACGGATCGTCACGGCTTGTATCCCCGCAGGGCATACACATTTGCCAGCGGGGATTATTATGCTGGCTACAGAGATAATTACCTTCCAGATAATTCTCTGCCGGGATGGGAACATCATGGTTACCCAGGGGATCATCGGTGGAAAGCACGGTGATACCGTTGGTCTGGCTCATGGTATTATAATTTGCATCACCCTGGTCGGGCAGACCGATCCATTTCCACTGGGGATCATCGTCTCCGAAGCTGTAATGCATCAAAGATTCCAAAGGTCGAAACAACCCCACCTGCTGCAGGGCATCGTAGGTATAAGACCCATTTTCAATTCCTGAATAGGCAATACCATGGGTGGCATGATGGTTTGCATCACCGGGCAGGTACAGATATGTCTTTCGTTCTGCCGGGATATTGTTATGCAGGAGAAAATCAATGTTCTGGCGCGGGTCAGTACCCGTATCCAGTTCGGGATCACCCATCTGGATTATCATGTTGGTATTCGGCGGATAGTTCACATTACCTGTTTCCGGCAGATTAAATCCCCACCACGCGGCCAGGGAGAAGAGAAAACGGCCGTTTGTTCCCCACTGCGGCCTGTCCTTAGCCAGATAAAAGATCAGGCCGCCGCCCTC
>JALVAI010000470.1 GCA_027011235.1 Desulfobulbaceae bacterium | reverse complement strand
TGAGTGTCAGCGGTGAAATATCCAACCTGCGCAAGCCCTATTCCGGCCATCTCTATTTTACCCTTAAAGATGACCAGGCCCAGCTCAAGGCAGTGCTCTTTAAAATGCAGCAACGCTATCTCGAGCAGCAGCCTGCCGACGGCCTTGAGGTTGTCTGTCACGGCAGACTGACGGTCTATGAGCCGCGCGGCGATTACCAGCTTATCGTTGATACCATTGATTTCCATGGATCTGGCGCCCTGCGGGCAGCCTTTGAGCAACTGAAAAAAAAGCTGAACGGCGAGGGACTGTTTGACGCCTGTCACAAGAAAAAATTACCCCTGGTACCCGGACATATCACCCTGGTGACATCGCCCAAAGGCGCGGCTGTCCATGATTTCATCCGTATCGCCCGCCGCCGGTTTCCCGGCATACGGATCGCTGTTTATCCGGTGGCTGTGCAGGGAGAGGAGGCAGCCAGGGAGATAGCCGGGGCCATTGAACAACTCAACAGGGGCTTTCCGACCGAAATCATTGTCCTCTGTCGGGGAGGCGGTTCCATTGAAGATTTGCAGGCCTTTAATGACGAGCATCTGGCCCGGGTGATCTTCAGCTCCGATATTCCCGTGGTCAGCGCCATCGGCCATGAGATAGATTTTACCATTGCCGATTTTGTCAGTGATCTGCGGGCACCGACCCCAAGTGCGGCCGCGGAACTCATTGTTCCGGACAGGGAAAGTCTGAGGGGTATTGTCAATGGCCTGCAACAGCGGCTCGTCCGGGCGCAGCAGCGGCGCATTGACCAGCTGTCCGATAAGCTGGCCCTGTACCAACATAAGATCGGTGATCTTTCCACCTTTCTGGCGGAATTATTTCTCAGGGTTGATCAACTGTCCATGCGACTTGTGCATGCCATCCAGAACCTTATTATTGATAAACAACAGAAAATTGACAGGATGTTGTTGCGGCTGGAACGGCAGAACCCTTGCCACAGACTGGAGGCGGCCCAGGCAAGGGTAACTGAACTGGAAAACAGAATTGTCCGGGCAATGCAGCAGGTGCTGGCGACCCGGGACAGAAAACTGGCCCAACAATACCAGCTCCTGGAAGCGGTCGGTCCCCGTAACACCCTTGCCCGGGGCTATGCCGTTGTCAGAGAAATAAAAACCGGTAAACTGGTAACAGACAGCAGCCGGATAAAGCCCGGTGATCAGGCCCGGATCTTTCTTGACCGCGGCTCCCTGGATGTGACCGTTGTCCGATGCAGGACGGAAAATATGTTTACGCCAATCAAAAAGCCCACCGGAGAATAAATCTCCGGTGGGCTTTTTGTTTTTTTTATTTTTTGTCGACCAAAAAGACCTAAGGTGGGCTTTGCCCGCAACCCCAAGTATGCAGGGGCCTCTTCAGCCGCCTTGGGTAAACCATTCCAGATAAAATAATGCTTTCCTCAGGCGAATAAATTCGCCCCTACAGGACATGCAATAATTATGTTGCATGTGCAATATAACGAAACAATAGGTTATAATAACCTATTTTTATTGATGAAATTTTCTCGGAGTCTACGCTTACCTGTTTTTTATGACAGGAATTCAGGAATAGGGCACTAATTTAACAGACTGTCAAGTTCCTTATCAATTGAAGCGATGACATTGGGTAAATGCTCGGGATGGGTTTTTGCGGTTTTTTTCAGGGTATTTCCCCACTGCTTGAGCATTGTATTGTCAACCCTGCGAACTGCGTTTTCCCGGCTCCATTCCATACCGATTTTGCAACCAAGCTCTTCAAGCCGCTGCCGTTGGTGCTCCCTGAGCTCCTCCGGGGTATTTTTGAGAATTTCCTTGGTGATATCTTTCCAGCCCGCTATCAGAAAGGTTCCTTCCTGAAAGGTTTTATACCAGCTCAGCTCTTCTGGTGACAGGGTGCTGAGATCAGATTCACATTTTGTTTGCTGGGCCGTCACTGCCCCCCCCTGTGAAACCTCCGCCAAAACAGTGCCGGTTGGAAGACAAAGCCAGGACAGACAGATAAGAACTGAAAAAAATTTCATGGCACAGTCTCTCAAGTCAGAACAGGATTTTTTTACTTTACTAGTATGGTATACGATTGGTTGACCAGCAACGAATAAATCAGCATAGCTTAACATCACAACAAGCAGTGAAAATCAGAAAGTTATGCTAACAACACATAAACTCCTTTTGCGGAGAAATCCTCACCCTTATTTTACTATCAATAAATATTCCCCCTGTCAAGGGCAGAACAGAAAAAAGTACAATTTTTTATACTTTTTTTACCTCTTTTTATAAAAAAACGGAATTTTTTACAAAAAAACGGAATAACTGACAGATAAAATAATAAAAACAAGAAATGAGCTGATAGATACCAGCCGGATGGCAATAATGATATGACGACGCTCCGGCACGGTTTCGGCATCACCTATATACGGTTTTTCTATGATTTTGCCAAAATAGGAACCTGGCCCGCCAAGTTGAATGGCAAGCGCGCCCGCCATTGCCGCTTCCGGCCAGCCCGCATTGGGACTGCTGTGGTTGCGGCGGTCCCGGCGCATGATTTTCCAGGCCAAAAGCCTGTTTGATGTTCTGCTTGTCAAGGAAACACAAACCAGGGCAAAGGCCGACAGCCGGGCCGGGACAAAATTGACCAGATCATCAAGCAGGGCCGCTGCCCGGCCAAACTGTTCGTAGCGTCCATTTTTATATCCAAACATTGAATCCATGGTGTTGACCGTTTTGTAGAGCATTGCCGCCAGTGCCGCCGCCGGCACCGCCCATCTGCTTAGACCCAAAAGAACAGTTGCTCCGGCGCCGGCAAAGGCGTAAAAAACCGGCGCCACCACCCCGTCGGACATGTTTTCCGCCAGACTTTCCACACATGCGCGCACAATTCCCTCGTAATCCAAACAACTGGTGTCCCTGCCCACTATCAGACCAACCTTTTCCCTGGCCGGATCAAGTTGTCTGTCGGTTGTTGTTTCTTTATCCTCGGGCAGGGCACGGTAGACGGCCAGCCCATGCTCGCACAGGGAGCGCAGGGCAATGGTTGTATACAAAACCAGAACAGAGGCAACAAAAAGCAGAAGCGGAGACACCTTTGCCAGGATGACAAAGACAGGGATCATGGCGCCGGCAACACCGAGCAGGGTGATGATGACGGTGAGCAACCCAGCCATTGATAAAGAAATATTCCTTGTTCTGAAAAATGATTCAAGAGCGGTGGCCAGCCAGGCGATCAGCATCACCGGATGCGGCAGTTTACGTGGATCACCGAGCAAAAGATCAAGTACCAGGGCAAGCCAGACCGCAGAAAGCAGGCCCTGGGCCGTTACGGAAAAATCTGCGGACAATGGAAGGGCCATGGTCACCACATCACAGGCCAAGGAGCTGATACACCCCATCCATATCAAGATGGGCGCGAACCAGATCGGCCAACCGGTCGAGGGCAGGTTCCAGGTCATAGACCGCGCCTTGTCCCTGCAGCTCTTCATAACCACGCCGCTGTCGCAGCCGGTTGATCCACCAGCGGCGAAAACCATCGGCATCAAAGATTCCGTGCAGGTAGCTCCCCCATATCCGCTCGCCATTGGCAAGTCCGCAGGTAGAGCCGTCATCAAAACGCAACACGAGTGCACCCTCGCCAACACTTATTCCATGATGAATCTCATACCCATGCACGGAACAACCGGACTGGATGTGGAAGCCCTGTTTTCTGGTCAGGGTTTTTTCCGCTGCCAGCTCGGTGTCCATGGCAAGCAGGCCAAGGCCTGGACATGAACTCCCGGAACTGGTCTCCAACCCGTGCGGATCAGTAAGGTTGCGGCCAAGGATCTGGAATCCCCCACAGATGCCGACTATTTCCCTGCCGTTTTCCGCTGCCCGGCAAATGGCCTGGTCAAGGCCGCTTTTGCGGAGAAAGGCAAGGTCTGCGGCCACATTTTTACTGCCCGGCAGAATGACTGCGTCCGGATTGCCGAATTCCCGAACATTGGAGACGATGCGGACATGGACATCATCTTCCACCAGCAGGGGTTCGATATCAGTGAAATTTGAAATATGGGCCAGGTCGATCAGGACAACATCAACATGGACGCCCTTTGGCCGTGAACTTGTGAAAAGACCGGCCTTGAAACCAACGGAATCCTCCTGCGGCAACCCCAGATCACTGATATGGGGGATGACGCCGTACACCTGTTTACCTGTCCGGGCCAGCAGGTAATCATGGGCATCGGCGAGCAATCGTTCATCCCCCCGAAAACGGTTGACCACAAAGCCTGCCAGCAAGGCACGTTCCCAGGACTCCATGACCGCAAGATGGCCGATAAAAGAGGCGTAGACTCCTCCGCGATCGATATCACCGACCAGCAGGGCCGCGGCCCCGGCATACCTGGCCATGTGCATATTGACGATATCATGGGATTTCAGGTTAACCTCGCCCGGACTGCCCGCCCCTTCCAGCAGCATGACATCATGGTCAGCGGCCAGACTGTCGTAGGCCGCGCACACCTTGCGCCAGGCGTCTTTTTTATAGGCAACATAGTCCTGAACCTTCATATTGCCCACCGGCCTGCCAAGGACAATTACCTGGCTGCCGACATCGGAACTGGGCTTGAGCAGAACAGGATTCATGCGCACATCCGGGTCCAGACGACAGGCCTGGGCCTGAACCACCTGGGCCCGCCCCATCTCACCGCCGTCCCTGGTCACATAGGAGTTAAGCGACATGTTCTGGGCCTTAAAGGGCGCAACCCGCACCCCGTCCTGGAGAAGGATGCGGCCAAGCGCGGCCACAAGTACACTCTTGCCCACATCCGAGCCCGTGCCCAGCAGCATCAGGGCCGGTTTTTTCTTCGGTTTTCTCGGACTGTTTTTTTGCAATCCATGTTCCCGGCCGACTTTAAAGGTGGAGCCCGGGCCGGGAGCAAGAATCTCTTCCAGGGCCTGGACAAGGAGTACATTTTCATCCCGTTGCCGGACCGCTATCCTGAAATACCGGTCATCAAGGCTGCGGTAATTGGCACAGGGCCGGATGGCGATACGGTGTTTGGCAAGCAGGGTATCGGCAAGTAATGATCCGGAAATTTTTTTATTGGTTGAGCGGAGAAGAAGAAAATTTACCGACGAGGGAAAGGGAAACAGGCCCGGCAATGCGGACAGGGAATCGAAAAGAAATTTGCGCTCCCGGGTGATCAGTTTCCGGCTTTCTTCAAGATATTGGCGTGCTGAAAAGCTGAAAACATCTGTGCCGGACCCGGACAAACAGGCAGCACCTACC
>JALVAI010000469.1 GCA_027011235.1 Desulfobulbaceae bacterium | reverse complement strand
CGGTGCCGGTTGAACCATGATTGAAAATCATTTTGTCGTGCCCTCTTCCCTGACCGGCAAACGGATTCTTCTTGGTGTTACCGGCTCCATTGCAGCCTATAAGGTGGCGGGCTGGGTGCGTGAATTCACCACCCGGTCCGCTGAGGTAACGGTTGTCATGACCAAGGCTGCCAAGCGTTTTGTCAGCGCCATGACCTTTGGCGCTCTTTCCGGAAACAGGGTATACGGTGATATGTTCGCCAGGGAGCCGGAAGAGCTCATGGCGCACATCACCCTGTCACGGGAGGCGGATGTTCTGCTGATAGCCCCGGCAACCGCCCACACCATTGCACGACTCGCCTGCGGCATGGCCGATGATTTGCTCTCCGCAGCAGTTCTTGCCGCAAAAATTCCTGTTGTCGTTTGTCCGGCCATGAATACGGCCATGTATACGCACCCGGCTACCCAGCATAATATTGGCCGGTTATGTGATCTTGGCTACCATGTTATTCCGCCAGAGCGCGGCGAACTTGCCTGTGGCGAGGAGGGAGCGGGACGGTTGCCGGAGTGGGAAACCGTCCACGAAAAACTCATTGCGCTCTTTTGCCCGCAGGACCTGAAAGGGAAAAACATCGTTATTACCGCAGGTCCCACCAGGGAAGCCCTTGATCCCGCCCGTTACCTGTCCAATCGGTCAAGCGGAAAAATGGGCTATGCTCTTGCCCGAACAGCCGCCCGCAGAGGCGCTGAAGTCACCCTGGTCAGCGGTCCGGTGAACCTGGCCATCCCCCCGGGCATGGAGACAATTCAGGTAACCACGGCCCGGCAGATGCAAGCTCATGTTTTGGAAAAAGCAAAATCGGCTGATATTATCGTCAAGGCCGCGGCTGTTTCCGATTTCAGACCCAAAAACTGTCACCGGCAGAAAATCAAAAAAAATCAAGGTATTTCCTCGATTGAAGTGGAAGAAAACCCCGATATTCTGGCTGCGCTTGGCAAGGGAAAAGACAAGGGAACCATTCTGGTCGGTTTTGCAGCGGAGAGCAACAATCACCAGGCCGAAGGCCGACGCAAGCTGGAGCAGAAAAAAGCGGATCTCATTGTGGTTAATGATATTTTACGCCCGGAAACCGGATTTGACGTGGACACCAACCAGGTAATCCTGGTGGATGCCGGGGGCAGTAAACAGCTCCCTCTTATGTCCAAGGAAGAGACGGCAAATCGAATCTGGGATCATATCCTCACCTTGTAAGAGATGACCAGCTTGAAGCCGCCAGCTTTTTCTGCAATTTGGTTTTCTGTAATTTGGTTCTCTGTAATTTGGCTATATCCCGGGAATTAATTTTCAAAAATCACCTGCTCCCGCCATTGCCTGCTGGTAAATGGCAACTATATCATCAACGGTGGGCTGCCTGGGATTGTTCTCAACCGGTCGCGCCACTGTCAGGGCGATTTCGGCCATTTCACGGAGTTTGTCACCAGGGATTGCCAGCGCTTGCAGGCTGGAAGGTATGCCGAGATCCCTGTTGAGCAGGTGCAGTTCTTCAACCGTGACTTCGGCAGCGTCCCGCAGGGAAAGACCCTGGACATCCTGACCCAGCATACCGGCAAGCCGGGCATGTTTTTCCAGGTTGCCGATAAGATTGTAGCGGGTGACAAAGGGGAGAAGAACGGCATTGGCAAGTCCGTGCGCAATGCCGAACATGCCGCCAAGCGGATAGGCCATGGCATGAACAAGGCCGACGCCGGCAGTGGCAAGCGCCTTGCCGCCGAGCAGGCTGCCGAGCAGCATGTTTTCCCTGGCCTGGATATTTCTGCCATCGGCATAGGCGGCACGTATGTTTTCAGCAATCAGGGTAATGGCCCTGACCGAGTACATTTCAGAGATTGGATGCGCCTGGGTGGACGTGTATGCCTCCAGGGCATGGGTCAGGGCATCGATACCAGTGGTTGCCGTTACCTTTGGCGGGAGACTTAGCGTCAGTTCCGGATCAAGAACTGCCACATTGGGGTAGAGC
>JALVAI010000468.1 GCA_027011235.1 Desulfobulbaceae bacterium | reverse complement strand
GCCATTCATGCCACCTTTTGATCCGGTCTCTTCGTTGATGAATACCGCGGTAAAGGTGACCTCTGCGCCTGTTCCGGCCGAAGTAGGCACCATGATTTTCGGCACACCCGGTTTGCTGATTTTGCCAAGTCCCAGGTAATCAACGGCCCGGCCGCCATTGGTCAGCAGAATACTGATGGCCTTGGCCACATCCATTGCCGAGCCGCCGCCGACTCCTATAACACAATCACATCCGTTTTCTTTTGCCAGTTTGGCGCCATTATCAGCAAGCCGTAATCCTGGCTCCGGGTCAATCTGATCATAGACAATATAATCTATTCCACTGTCCTCCAGGGGCGTACGGATGGTTTGGTCCTGACCGGCAGCGATCAACCCGGGATCAATGACGAGAAACGGCTTCTTACCACCTGTTTTTTGCACGATTTCCGAAAGGTTGCGTATTTGGCCGCTTCCAAAGATGATTTCGGTCGGTTGGGTGATGGTAAATGACTGCAGTGAAGACATTGGCTATCCTCTATAAAATATTATTTTTAATTGATGGCATCGTAAAATTTCGGTCTGGACTTTTCACAAGTTCATCAGAGCAGGGAACTTCTTCTTTTCTTGTTCCGTTTTCCGCAAATTAGTCCTATAAGCCACCCCACAAAAAGGACACCTGCTCCTGCCAGAAACCAGATCAGTGAGGAACTTTTTTTCAGGCCGGTGTTTTCCAGTTGCAGCTCAGCGAGATGCTTTTTTAAGACTTCAAGCTGCTTGCGGGCCAGGGCCAGTTCTTTTTTGGTGGAGACCACATCTTTTGTATCCTGCTGCAGTTGCAGAAAGGCATCCTTTGCTCTGTCACGGGCGGCAAGGCAATCGGTCAGTTCCTGCTCTGTGGTATGATGGACGCGGGAGAGTTCGTTTAACCTGGATTTTGTTTCTTTCAGTTTGTCCTGTAACTGACTGTTTTCCTGCTGCAACAGGGCAACCTGTTCCTTGAGGGGTTTGTTCCGGCTCAAGTAACGTTTAAGCATCCACCCCTCTTTGCCACTGGCCAATCTGATCCGTGCCCACTCGTTGCTTTCTCCAATCAGTTCCACAGGAGTTCCATCACTTACCACGGCAATAATTTTGTATCCCTTGCCCTTGCCGCGCCGCAGCGGAACCTCGGCGCTTGGTTGTACATACCAACCGGTTGCCGACAAGACTGTTTTTGGACAATAAAGCGATAAGGACAATGTGATGATAAGTATAGAGAGAAAAATTTTCATGGAATCGGTTCCAGGCCGTTTACAGGTGAAAATTTCAGGTGAAAATAGAAAACTGATGCCGTAGTAGGTACACCAAAAAGAGTGGAAGGGCTATGGAAAAAATTTCCGTCCAATTGTTGCCGGTTTTCAATCGGGACCGGACCCTGTTGTAAACGCTTATGCAGGTTTGTCCTGGCACTGTCCCCTTGTCTGTCTGGCAAGTTCCCGCATATCACGGGCCAGGTCGGATTCATCCATTATTTCCCGGCCTATGATTTCCTCGATAATGTCCTCCATACTGATGATCCCGGTCACGCTGCCATATTCATCCACAACCACGAAAAGATGCTGATGTCGTTCAAAAAAATTTATGAATACCTTGTTTAACGGCGCTGTTTCCGGGACAAAGTATACCGGTTGCATGATGTCGGCCAGTAAAAGTTCATCGTTGTTATCAACCGCGGCCATAAAGACATCACGGCTGAGGACAATCCCCTCAATGTTGTTCTGTTCACCGGCAAAAACCGGTACCCGGCTGTGCATGCGCCACTGATGTTCAAATTTTACTGCCTGGGCAATGGTGAGGTTTTTATCAAGCATGAAGGTAACGGTCCGTGGTGTCATGACCTGACGTACCGATGTATCGTTGAGTTTAAGGATATTGCTGATGACCGTTTCCTGCTCAGGTTCGATCTCTCCTGATTGCAAAGAAAGACGGGCTATGGATTGCAGTTCCTGGGCAGAGATCTGTTGGCCGGTGTCCTTTTTTGGCACAAGTTTGGTGACAGCTTTGCAGAGGATTATGATGGGTTTAAGGACGATTATCATTAGATGCAGCGGCAGGACGATGATAGGTCCCAGTTGCCGCGCATAGACAACCCCGATGGTTTTGGGGAGTATTTCGGAAAACAGAAGAATGGCCAGGGTGAAGCAGATGGAAAACCAGAACAGACTGTTCTGGCCAAAGACGGCAACCGCGGCTGCACCGGCAACCGAGGCGCCTATGGTGTTGGCAATGGTGTTTAGGGTGAGAATAGCGGTGATAGGTTGTTCGATATTGTCCTTCATTTTCCGCATGATCTCGGCCTGGCGGGGATATCTGTCTTTCATCAGTTCAACCTGGCCTACGGACAGGGAATATAATACCGCTTCAAAAACACTGCACATGGCAGATATGGAAATTGCCGAAATAACAGAAAGAATGAGCAGGGTAAACACTATAACCTCCTGAACAGATGGATTGACAACATTAGCAATTTGTCTTTGCCCAGGCAAAGAACAGAACAAATCAGTTCATTGGTGCGATTGTCAATGATGGTAAAATATTTCAGTTTACTGCAAAAATGACGACTTGCCAATTGAGCTTAACGGTATGATGGTGTAATGATGATATTTGGAAAATGGCGGCTGATTATCATTGGCTGGAGGGGATTTTTCCTTTTTTAGCAGCTATGGGATAAAGATTGTACCGATGGTTTTGTTGATGTGGTAACGTCGTATTGACAGAAAGTTACAGAAAAAGTTTACGGTAAAACATGATAGTTTGAGAGGCATTGTATGACAACAAAAACGTCCCTGCATGTTACCGAAGAAAAAATTGAAAATTTTTCCGGTGATCTGTTGGTCTTTTGCGCGATAAAACGATCAAAAAAAATGGTAATCTGTGATGAACGGATAAAAAAAATTGTTCAACCGGCATGGAAATCCAGGGATTTTACCGGCAAAAAAGATGATTTTTTACTTGTCTATCCAGCTGTTGTCAGCCAGGGAAAGCGTAGCCGATTCGGTTGCAAAAGGATTGCGGTCGTTGGTCTTGGAACCCCTGGAGAGACGAAAAATGAGTTACGGGAACAACTTCGCCTTGCCGGTGGCACAATCGCCTTAAGGGCAAAGTCATGTCGGGCGCAAAAAGTATTGGTGGTTTTACCTGATATTGCTGGTCTTTCATGGTCAGAGCGGGCAGAATCCATGAGTGAAGGACTTGTCCTTGGTAATTACAGTTTTGACAAGTATAAAACAGGAGATGATGAAGACCGGCCCGCACCAGTAAAGACC
>JALVAI010000467.1 GCA_027011235.1 Desulfobulbaceae bacterium | reverse complement strand
ATTATCCGGTAAAAAAAAATTTTCATAATCTTGACGACTCCAAGGGGCTGATTATTTTTTTATACAGACAAGGAGAGGATTCCCGGTCGGGGTTTACAGCCGATGGGAATCCACAACCGGTTTTGAGTAGAAATCGGGCTCTTAGTCATTTTCAGCCCGATTTGTACGTGAAAAATATTCACTGTATACAAGGGAGGAGAGAATTATGGCAAAGAAAGATCAAGGAGCATTGGTTCAAAGGGAGGAAATGCAACCTGTTTCTCCATTTGCTGAAATGGATAAATACTTTGAAAACTTTTTTCGCAATCCGTTTTCAATGCTGGCCGCACCAATGATGTCGTTTCCCAGGGCGGCCGACCTTACCCCGTCTGTTGATATCTTCGAGGATGGAAATGAGGTGGTGGTCAAGGCGGACATTCCGGGGGTGAAAAAGGATGATATCGATGTCACCATAACCGAGAACAGCCTGACCATCAGCGGTGAACGAAAGCAGGAAAAAAAGGTCAAGGAAAAGGATTTCCACCGGATTGAACGCAGCTACGGCTCGTTCAGCCGCAGTTTTCGTTTACCGGAAAATGTCAATGCCGGCAAGGCAAAGGCTGAGTTTAAAGATGGCGTTCTGGAAGTGCGCCTGCCCAAAACCAAGGCCGGCAAACAGAAAAAGATCGAAATCTCCTGATCGTTGTTTCATGGGGCGCGTGGATTGATGGCATATCAAATTCTGAAAATCAACGGGTTATGCTAACGAAACATGCGTAACTTTATTTTCGGATAAGATGCCATAAAACAGCAGCCCGGTCGAAGCCATTCGACCGGGCTGTTTTTTTGTCTGTTGTATTTTCCAGGCTGTCAAAGCCGGTCCGTAGCCGAAGGATCATTGTTTAACCGGCGCTGTTTTCTTCTCCGGCGCCGCGGCCTGCTCTTCATCGACCTCCATCCCGAGGCCGAGTTTGATTTTCCGTTCGATTTCCGCAACCATGTCCGGATGATCCTTGAGAAATTTTTTCGCGTTCTCCCGGCCCTGGCCGATCCGTTCATCCTGATAGGAATACCAGGCACCGCTCTTGTCGATGATATTGTTTTCAACGCCAAGATCAAGTAAATCACCTATTTTGGAAATACCCTCCCCGTAGACAACATCAAATTCAGCCATACGAAATGGCGGCGCCACCTTGTTTTTGACCACCTTGACCTTGGTCCGGTTGCCAATCACCTCCTGGCCGTCCTTGATCTGGGTCATGCGCCGGATATCGATACGCAGGGAGGAGTAGAATTTCAGGGCATTGCCACCGGGCGTGGTTTCGGGATTGCCGAACATGACCCCGATTTTCATCCGGATCTGGTTGATAAAGACCAGAACCGTATTGGTCCTCTGCAGAACACCGGTAAACTTACGCATGGCATGGGACATCAGGCGGGCCTGGAGACCGACATGCTGGTCGCCGACATTACCATCGATTTCCGCCCGCGGCACCAGGGCGGCCACCGAGTCGATGACGATAATATCAATACCGCCGCTGCGCATGAGAATTTCAGTAATTTCCAGGGCCTGTTCACCAAAATCGGGCTGGGAAACGAGCAGGTTGTCCACGTCCACGCCAAGACGGCGGGCATAGGCGGTATCCAGGGCATGTTCCGCGTCGATAAAGGCAGCGTTCCCGCCCTGTTTCTGGGCCTCGGCAATCACATGCAGGGCAAGGGTTGTCTTGCCCGATGATTCCGGCCCATAGATTTCCGTTACCCTGCCCCGTGGAAAGCCGCCCACTCCAAGGGCCAGATCAATGGAGAGGATACCGGTGGGAATAACCGGGACATTCTGGTGCTCATTTGAGCCCAACCGCATGATGGAGCCCTTGCCGAACTGTCGATGTATCTGTGTAATGGCATTGTCGACGCTTTTCAAGCGTCCCTCTGCCTGGGTATCCGCTGATGATGCCATCTTTTTCTCTCCAATCTGTTTTGTTATTATTGATGAACTCGTAAAAAGTCCAAATTTTTTCAAAGATGGCTAAGTAAAAACACAGACATACAGGTAAGCGGAGCGAAGCGTAGACTCCGAGGAGTAGTGTTCCGGGGCGGGTCTCAACTATACCAGTAGTATGTTGTGAATCGCCCCGGGACACACGACGCAGTAGATCGAAGTTTTTACGACGCCATCATTATTATTTTAATCGGTCAGCAGTATTCGGCGGACCGTATCAAGGGCCATGCAGGTGGTAGTCTCACGAATACGGGTCCTGTCGCCTGAAAAATGGTGCAGGCGGGCGGTCACCCTGTTGTTGGAAAAAAGCCCTATGTAAACGGTACCAACGGGTTTTTCATCGCTGCCGCCGCCGGGCCCCGCTATACCGGTGACGGAAACGGATATGTCTGAGTTTGTCCTTTCCGACAACCTGGCCGCCATGGCAATGGCTACCTGCTCGCTGACCGCGCCGTAGTTCTTCAACAGGTCACGATCAATATCCAGCAGAATTTCCTTGAGATGGTTGGAATAGGCAATAACCCCGCCGGCAAACCAGCTGGAACTGCCCGCAACCTCGGTAATGCTCTTGCCGATCATGCCGCCGGTGCAGGACTCGGCTACACAGAGCATTTTACCCTTGGCGAGCAGCAGTTCCCCGACCACGGATGCCAGGGTGTCCTGGTCGGTACCGTACAACGCATCCCCGAGGGCCTCCCTGATGACCAGGTCGGCGGCGGAAAATTTTTCCTCTGCCGCCTGACTGTTTTCTTCAAGTACGGTCAGGCTGACATGAACTTCGCAGTTAACCGGGTAATAGCCGATATGGACTGAGTCCCGGCGCTCCAGTGCCAGAAGACGCTGATTGATAACGCTTTCCGGCAGGCCAAATGTCTTGTAAATGCGTTGCCTTACACGATGGTGATTGCCGCTCCAGCCGGCAAGCCGCGGCAGCACATGTTCCAGCAGGAGTTCCCGCATCTGATAGGGAACTCCGGGCAGAAAAAAAATCGGCACCTTGTTGTGGACCAGAAGGTATCCGGCCATTTTTGCCTTTTCGTTAAGAATTTCCGCCCCCTGTGGCAACCAGGCCATCTTCTCCAGGTTGCTTGCCTGCTGGCTGGCGTCCAGGTGTTCCCTGATTCGTTTGAGAACTTCCGGGTACAGGGTCGGTTCCCTGTCCAGGGCCTCGGCAACGGCCTCGTTGGTCAGATCATCGGTTGTTGATCCAAGACCACCGGTAACCACGACAAAATCCACCCGTTTCAGAGCCCGTTTCAACACCTCGCCAATGAGGGGCGGATTATCGCCGATGGTGTGCATGGCGTAAATTTCATGCCCGGCGGCAAAGAGGTGGCGGGCGGCAAAGGGACTGGTCGTGTTCTCGGTCCGGCCGGAGATGAGTTCATCACCGATGGCAATTATTTCTCCAATCATAGAGAGCTGTTTGGCTGACAGAAGTAAAATAGATACAAAGTATCGGAACGTGTGCTGGACGATAACCTTCAGCCATCAATGTACAAGGTTCCGGACAAGAACTCAAGTCAGTCAACACCCATGCTTCAATCCTGATCATCCTCCAGACGGGCCAGCGGTATCCCTTCCTCCACCCGTTCCAGGCGTACCCGGACAACCTGCCTGATCAGGCGTGACGGTCCGGGAAACTGCAGCGGAATGTAGTTTTCGGAAAATCCCTGCAACAGGCCTGTTTTTTTATTTCGTCGCTCCACCAGTACCCTGTGGCTGCTTGCCAGCTGGCGCTGATAAAAATCCTGTCGTTTTTCCTGGTCAAGCCGGCGCAGCCTGCGGACCCGTTCATCTTTTATCCTGCCGTTGACCTGTTCCTTGAAAGCGGCTGCCGCTGTCCCCGGGCGCCGGGAATAGGGGAAAACATGCAGATAACTGACCGGCAGCCCCTTGAGCAACCGGTAGGTATTGTTGGCAGCCGTCTCATCTTCACCGGGAAAGCCGGCTAAAACATCACAGCCGATGGCGGCGCCCGGAAAGGCCGAGACAATTCTTTCGATAACATGGACAAAAACTTCCACCGTATAACGGCGGTTCATTCGGGTAAGGATTCGATCATCACCGCTTTGCAGCGGGATATGGAGATGGGGCATGAAGTTGGCGTTATCACCCATCAGTGCCAACAGCCGGTCATTGACCTCCACAGGTTCCACGGAACTGAGCCGGATACGCATTCCTGGAATTTTTTTGCAGAGGCCGTCAAGCAGGCTGTAAATGTCTTCGCCCTCGTCAAGATCAAGGCCGTATTTTCCCACGTTGATCCCGGTAATGACCATCTCCCGGTATCCCTGTTCCTGGAATATTTCCGTTTGTTCAATAACGGATGCCTTGGGGAGGCTGCGGCTGCGACCACGGCTGTAGGGCACTATGCAGTAGGAGCAGAAGTTGTTGCAACCGTCCTGGATGCGGAGATAGCAACGGGTCCGACCGCGAAACCGCCGTACCGGAAGCCTGCAGATTTCTCTCTGGCGGCCGATGTTACCGGTGAGCATGATTATTTCGGGCGGATCCTCAATCAGGGCGGTTTCCACCAGCAGATGTTTGTTGCCATTACCGATTATGCAGGCGGGATTTCCCAATATATCCAGCAGATTTTCAGCGTCAACCTGGGCATGGCAGCCGGTGACCACGATACGGGCTTCGGGATTGGTGCGCATGGCCCGCCTGATGAGCTGCCGGGACTGCTGTCCCGCCCTGGCAGTGACGGCACAGGTATTGATGACATAAATATCCGCTGGTCCGGAAAAGGGAACGATCTCACAGCCGGCTTCGGTAAAGCCGGTGATAAAAGAGGCTGATTCAAATTGGTTGACCTTGCAGCCCAGGGTGGTGACGGCGACCTTTTTTGTCATGGCGGGCAGGATTTTTTGGTCATAACTGATCACTTACGGCGCCAGGCGTTACAATAATTCCACTGCCGGCCACCCGTTCCTCTTCATAAAAGACGGCAAACTGGCCCGGGGTGATTGCCCGCTGTGGCTCAGAAAAAGTAATTTGCCAGGTATCCCTGTTTTTTTGTTCCAGCCGGGCGGCACCAGGCAGGTGACGGGAGCGGAGCTGGACCAGGCCCTGCCAGGGCAAAGGCGGTTCCCCGTCCAACCAGTGCAACTCACGGATAATCACGTGCTTTTGAAAAAGCTCCTCATTTTTTCCGATGATAATCCGGTTATGTTGGCGGTCAAGTCCAATCACATACCAGGGGGTGGCGTCGGGCAGACCAAGACCGCGGCGCTGGCCAACGGTGAAATGACTGATACCCGAATGACGACCAAGGATGCGTCCGTCACAGGTGATAATATCACCGCTTTTTTCTTCAACCCCATGTTCGGCAAGAAACTGTTTCAA
>JALVAI010000466.1 GCA_027011235.1 Desulfobulbaceae bacterium | reverse complement strand
ATGTTTATTCGAAAATAGTCCACGTGGCTGTGTCCTTTTGGACTATTTTCATCATTTGTTTGGCTGGGACGGTAAATTATGGTCCAGCTATGCTGGTTTATTCGAAAATAGTCCACGTAGCTGTGTCCTTTCGGGCTATTTTCATTATTTATTGTGGCTGGAACGGTAAACTCTGGTCCAGCCATGCTGATTTATTCGAAAATAGTCCACGTAGCTGTGTCCTTTTGGACTATTTTCATTATTTATTGTGGCTGGGACGGTAAATTATGGTCCAGCTATGCTGGTTTTTTCGGAAACAAATAATCAGCCGCTTTACCTTGACGAAGGCGTGCGGAGGTATAATTGTACAAGTTATGATCATTGCCTGGAAAAATCCGGACCGGAATTTGAAGATTTGTCATCAATATGGTGAATTTGAACATTGATTGGAGAAAGTCATGAACAGAGTATCAAGGTCAACAGTGTATTCCATGACCGCATTATTTGTGTTTTCAGTGTTGCTGTTTTCAACCGCGGCCGGCGCCCTGGCAGGGAATGATGAAAATATCGCCCTGCTTGATAAAACCGGCAAGGCCTTTGCCGCTGTAGTCAAAAAGGCAAAACCGGCGGTGGTCTATATTGGGGTTGAAAAATCAATCCATGCGGCCGGAGGCCCAAATCCCTATGATTTTTTCAATGATCCCTTTTTTGAACGGTTTTTCGGGCCCCAGTTCCGCCATCCCCGCATGCCCCATCGGCGCGAGTTTAAACAGCGGGGTGCGGGCTCCGGTTTTATTATCGCCAAGGACGGCTATATTCTGACCAATAATCATGTAGTGGCGGATGCCGATAAAATAACCGTGCGACTGTCCGATGGCCGTGAGTTCAAGGCCAAGGTCGTGGGCACGGATCCGCAGTCCGATGTTGCATTGATAAAGATTGACGGTAATAATCTGCCCGTTCTTCCCCTGGGAAATTCCGACAAGATCCAGGTGGGGGAATGGGTCATTGCCATTGGCAACCCCTTTGAACTGATGCAGACCGTCACCGTTGGTGTTGTCAGCGCCAAGGGGCGCAACCGGATGGGCATCAGCGAGTATGAAAATTATATTCAGACCGATGCCGCCATCAATCCCGGCAATTCCGGCGGTCCCCTGCTCAACATTCATGGCGAGGCCATTGGCATCAACAGCGCTATCTTTTCAAAAAGTGGGGGCTACATGGGGATCGGGTTCGCCATTCCCATCAACATGGCCAAAAATATAGAGCAGCAGCTTCTCAAGCACGGCAAGGTCACCCGGGGCTGGCTCGGAGTTATCATTCAGGACATGAATGAGGATCTTGCCCGCTCCTTTAATTTGAAGACCGACAAGGGCGTATTGATCTCCGAGGTCAGCAAGGACTCTCCGGCGGACAAGGCCGGACTCAAGCAGGGTGATGTAGTCTTGGCCATTGACGGCAAGGCCGTGGAGAATGTGGGTGCTTTGCGCAATACCATTGCCATGACCGCACCCGGAACCAAGCTGGTTCTCAAGGTCATCCGTGACGGCAAGACCTACTCCATTCCCGTGACCATCGGCAGGCAGCCCGCTGATTTTGAATCAATGGCCAAATCGGCAGGGGCCTCACCGCTTTCAAAGATGGGCCTGACCCTGCAGAACCTGACCCCGGAGCTGGCCGATCAGTTCGGATATCAGAAGGGACAGGGCGTATTGATCGCCGGAGTTGATCCCGACAGTCCGGCCGGCCGGGTCGGTCTGCAGGCAGGACAACTGATCGAGGAGGTCAACAAGATCAGGGTCCATAATCTCAGGGAGCTGAAAAAGGCGCTTCGACGGACAAAGAATAAAAAACAGGTCCTGCTCAGGGTACGTGCCGGTGAATACAGCCAGTATGTAGTACTCAGGGCCGAATAAATTATAAACAATTTTTCCCGCTCCGGCGCTCTCTTGGCGCCGGAGCTTTTTTTATTTTCTCCTCTACCCATGTCCGATTCCATATCCTCTCTGCTGAGTTCTGTTCGCTTATTTGCCGATGCACGGAACTGGGAGCAGTTTCACAGTCCGAAAAACCTGGCCATGGCGCTTATTGTCGAGGCGGGTGAGCTGGTTGAGCATTTTCAATGGCTGAGCGAGCAGGAGAGCTGTGCTCTCAGTCCAGGCCAACGGGAAGAGGTTGCCCTGGAGATGGCGGACGTTCTTATCTATCTCTGTCGGCTCAGTGACCGTCTGGATATTGATCTTCTGGCAGCGGCGCAGAAAAAAATGCGCATAAACGAAGAAAAGTATCCGGTTAAGCGCGCCCGCAACAGCCGGGAAAAATATACCGCCTGGCGGGAAGAGGAGTGAAAACTGCCCGCCTGGCCCTTGCCTTTTTCCTTCCCGGTCAGCGGGTCAGCGAACTTGCGCCCGTTGGCGGCGGCAATGTCAATGATTCCTTTCGGGTCCGGCTTTTGTCCGGCCGCAGGTATATTCTCCAGAGGCTCAATCCAGCGGTCTTTGCCCAACCGCAGCAGGTCATCGCCAACCTGTCGACAGTGACCGACTATCTTGACCGGGCCGGCAAAGAACAGCGGCAATGTCTGCTTCGCGTTCCCCGTCTCATCCGATCTCCAGCCGGAGAACCCGCTTTTGTCGATTCCAGGGGATATTACTGGCGGCTGCTCACCTGGATTGAACATACCCGCACCATGGCGACCATCGGTTCCTGTGAGCAGGGGAGGGCGGTCGGGCGGCTGCTTGGCTGTTTCCACCATCTGTTAAGGGAGCTTCCCGCAGACAAACTGTATGATCCCCTGCCCGGATTCCATCATACGCCAACCTACCTGCACAGGTATGAACAGGTTGCCGGATCACGGTCAGCGGGTGTAGTTTCCGGTGCGCGGGAACAGCGGTGTGCGGCCTTTATTGACAAGTACCGCGACCGGGCCTGTATCATCGAGGAACATCGGCAAGTCCTGTCTTCCTCTATTATCCATGGGGACCCCAAGGTGGGAAATTTTCTCTTTGACGCCGGCGGCGGCCAGGCCGTCAGTCTCATTGATCTTGATACGGTCATGCCCGGCCTTGTGCTGCATGATCTCGGTGACTGCCTGCGCTCCTGCTGTAATCCCGCAGGCGAGGAAGTCGATTCCCCGGAACGTATCGTCTTTGACCGCAGTCTTTTTGCGGCCGTCATGGCGGGGTACTGTGAAAATGCCGGAGATATTCTGGGAAAAATTGATAGGGATTTGCTGATTGACGCGGTCTTTGTCATCAGTTTTGAGCTGGGACTCCGCTTTTTTACCGATTATCTGGCCGGCAATCCCTATTTCAAGGTAAAGCGGCCGGATCAGAACCTGCAACGGGCGCTGGTCCAGTTTTATCTCGCGGCCTCCATTGACAACCAGAGGAGAGTTCTTGACCTTTTATGGCAGCAGGGTATTATGGCCGCCGATACCCCTTGCAGATAAGAAAAAATAATCTGGTTACCATCGATTTTCAGAAACAAGGGATACTGCTTTGCAGAGCTTTGATGGTAATCGGGACAAATAATTTATGCATCCCTATCTCAGCCAGTTTATCACTGTTGCCGCTGTTCACCTCCTGGCAGTTGCCAGTCCGGGCCCCGATTTTGCCGTTGTTGTCCGGCAGTCGATTACCCATGGCCGCAATACGGCCCTGTGGACCAGCCTCGGGATAGGCACCGGCATTCTGATTCATGTCTCCTATTCCCTGCTTGGCCTTGGCCTGCTTATCTCCCGTTCTCTTGTTGTTTTCAGTGTTATGAAAATGCTCTGCGCCCTGTATCTCATTTATCTTGGCATCAGTGCGGTCCGGACCCGGCCGATGCAGAAAAGCGACATACCGGCGGTAGACAAACCGGTAAATCGTCCCGGAGCCGGGCAGGCCTTTCGCACCGGTTTTTTTACCAACGGCCTGAATCCCAAGGCCACCCTGTTTTTTCTCTCCCTGTTCACCGTTATCATTGATCCTGCCACTCCGCTTGGTATCCAGGCGGGATATGGGCTGTACATGGCCCTGGCCACAGCGCTCTGGTTTTCCGGCCTCTCCTTTTTTTTCGGGCATCATGCGGTCCGGCGGCTGTTTTACCGGATCGGTCACTGGTTTGATCGTTTAACCGGGGTGGTTCTGATCGGGCTTGGCCTGCAATTTGCATTCAGCAGGCACAGCTGACAGGGTGTTGCCTGCCACATGTATCAGATACCATTTTTATGAATCTATTGACGAGGAAACAGATATGATCCCAGATGGTAAGGTAATCTCCATCCATTATACCCTTTCCCTGAAGGACGGGGAGATTATTGAATCAAATGTAGATGAGGAACCGCTTGAATATACCATGGGATCGGGTGAGCTGATACCCGGTCTTGAGGAGGTGTTGGCAGGCATGAAGGAGGGAGAGGAGCAGACCGGAATTCTGCCGCCGGAGAAGGCATACGGTCTGTCCCTTTCCGAGGCCATGCTGGAAATTCCCAAGGATCACCTGCCTGCCGAGGCCCTGGAAGTAGGCGCACGCATCCATGGGGAAGGGCCGGGTGGCGCCGAGATCGACGGCCGTATTGTCAAGCTGAAAACAAAATGCGCGGTGGTTGATTTCAATCATCCCCTGGCCGGAAAAACCATTGCCTATTCGATCAAGTTGTGCGGGGTTCGATGACGACCTCCCCTTTTTCCCTGCTCCATGGTTCCAGCGAATGTGGCGCCCGCTGCGGAGAGGTTGCCACCCGGCACGGTGTTATCAAAACTCCCGTGTTCATGCCTGTCGGTACCCAGGCGACTGTTAAGGGCGTGACCCCGGAAAATCTGGTGGAGCTCGGGGCCCAGATTATTCTCGCCAATACCTATCATCTTTTTATCCGGCCCGGCCACGAGTTAATCCGGGAATTTGGCGGCCTGCACGGTTTCATGCACTGGGACCGACCGATTCTCACCGATTCCGGCGGGTTCCAGATCTTCAGCCTCCAGGAGCTGGCAACCATAACCGAAGAGGGGGCCGGGTTCAGATCCCATCTGGACGGGGCCAGGCTGTTCCTCAGCCCGGAAGATGCCGTCCATGTACAGGAGGCCCTGGGATCCGATATCATGATGGCGTTGGACACCTGTATCCCCTATCCGGCTGATCGGCGGCAGGCGGAAGAGGCCACGGCCCTGACCAGCCGCTGGGCCCGCCGGTGTCGTAATGCGCAGTCGGAGACAGGGCAACTGCTTTTTGGTATTGTTCAGGGCGGTATGTATCCGGACCTGCGCAAACAGGCGGTGGAGGAGCTGGTTGATATCGGTTTTGACGGGTATGCCCTGGGTGGGCTTTCAGTGGGTGAGCCCAAGGAGCTCATGCTGGAAATGCTTGCCCAAACCG
>JALVAI010000465.1 GCA_027011235.1 Desulfobulbaceae bacterium | reverse complement strand
GACAGGACACATATGATGTTACCGTTGATAATGTCACTCAGGCACGGGTGGTTGAGGCCGCCTTCAGTCAGAAGATCGAGGTAAAGGAAGAATCTCCATTTGGCACCATCTCTCCTGATGGAGGAGGTACAAAACCTGCCCTGGTTGACGTGGAATACGATGGTAGTCAAACCTTTCAAATTGATGCTGTTGATCCCTGTCCTGATGGCCTGGGGCATAATAATCATCAGCATCATATTTCGGATATTCTGGTTGATGATGTGAGTATAGGAGGCATCAAAGGGCAGGAAACATCTAATTATTCTTACACATTTTCTTCTGTGAAAGAAAACCATACTATTGAAGCGTTGTTCACATCCTACGTGGACGTCAGTGTTACCGGTCAGGGACGCGTGGAGAGCGGAAATTTTGAATTAAACAATGCAAGCACCGGTCTGGTGGAAGATTCCATGGAAGTTGAATCCGGTGATGATGCCGTGTTTACCATTATCCCGGCCACCGGGTACCATGTTGCCAAGCTGGAAATAGACGGAGTCGTAACCGGTTACGCATCTTCCTGGACCTTTCCCGATGTCGTTGATAAGGACCATACCCTGAAAGTCTGGTTTGAAACAGATACCTTTACCCTTGAACCGGTATCCAATTTCAAAACAATTTTTTCTGACGCAGCTCTCACAACTCAGGCCGAGGCCGCTGATGTGGAATATGATCAAAGCCATACATTTTACGTGAAGTTGTCGGAACCAAACAACTATGACTATACAATTACGGTGGCAGGGCTGCTTGTCGATAATATTCAGTATGATATCCCGACAGCCTTTGATACGCCCGTGACCAAGCCTGATACTAATCCATATTTTACAATGGAGCGGAAGAGGCTTAATGATCCCACAGATCCCGATTACGCTGAATACCTGAAAGTTACCTTTACTCATGTGAAAACAAGCCATCGTCTCGAGGCACTTGATTATGACAAGACTCCACTTGCCGATGTGCCGCTTGATACCAGGATTCAGCCCCAGCCCGCAGTTATTATGTTTGTTCTTGATGATTCGGGCAGCATGGACTGGTCATTTATGACTGAAGACGATGATGGGTTGTATGGTAACACTGGTCATTGGTGGGAGAATACGATGTATCTATGGGATCTGCCAGACAGGTTGTACAATTATGACCCCAACAATGTCTTAACTGAAACCACTCGGAAAGTTTGGAAGACCCAGTGGTCCGGCTATAATAAAATGTTTTATAATCCTAACGTTACCTATACGCCTTGGCCGACTTTTTTTGGTAGTCAACTTGAAGATGCCGATGGTGACCTGACCGACCATGTTGCCAATGCCAATTTGGATACCCCGCGATCTCATCCCTGGTACCAGACACCGACATTGGATATGAATGACATCTGGATCGATTTTAGCAGCGCTGCATCTTCCTATAACACTGTGACGACAATTACTGAGCAACATGAAATCCAGAATGCAGGTGATCATTATACCCAATCTATCACTATATTAAATAATCACAGTAGGTTAAGGGTATATACAACTTTTACCGCAGCCCATACAGACATGATGGCCAGGATCCTTGACAGTTCAGATGCTGAATATCGACATACTGAATACGAGGATTCGTGGGCAGCTCCCTATTTTGATGGTAATCATTATGATGATGATTCCTCTGATCAAAATCCATATATAGAGTTGACCGATGTACCTGCAGGTACTTATTTTGTAGATCTCAGGGCTTATGGTAATGATAGCGGAACGTTTGACCTTCATATCGAAGTGGCAGAGCTCCAGTCAGCGCAGAAAAAGATTTTGAATGCCCATTATTTTGCCAAGGATAATGATGATAACCTGTACCTGGTCAATATCAGTGATCCTGTTGAATATTATGCTGTTTCTGCAAGTGCAGGGGAAGAAATAGATGAAACTGATCTTACCTTAATTACTGACCTGAGCACCATCCCGGAAGAGGTTACCTATTATTCACCCACTAACTTTAAGGCCAATCCAGATGCAAATGACCTGCATGAGGTTTACCTGCAGGAACGGCAGAATTTCGTCAACTGGTTTTCGTATTACCGGAAGCGATCCCTGTCTGCGATTGCAGCGGTGGCAACTTTTATTAAGAGGGTGGAAAATGTGAAAGTTGGATTCAATTCTATTAACCATGAGCTTGTTCATGCCCCGGAACCCGTTGATGTGGTGGAGGATATGGAGATTAAAAATAAGCGCAGTGAATTGTTTACAGCTCTTTACAGCATGCCGCGTGTAGCTCATGGAACGCCCCTTCGTCGTGGACTTGATGAAGTGGGACATTTCTATGATGCCACCGACAGTGATGATGGTGGTATAGGTACTTCTCCTTTTCTCGATGGTCAGGATGGATCCGAATGTAAACAGGTGTTTTCCATTGTCATGACCGACGGCTATTGGAATGGAAGCGATCCGTCAGGTATTGGTGATGCAGACGAGGATGGTTGGTCACCGACATTGGCTGATGTCGCTATGCATTACTATGATATGGATATGTCAACATTGCCTGATAAGGTTCCTGATGAAGGTAACAGCGGCCAGCATATGGTTACCTATACGGTTGGTTTTGGGGTCAAGGGACATCTTGATCCAGCGGTTGATCAGGCGCCAGCTATGGATTCCTCCGACTGGTATGCCGGGGATAGTGATGAGGACAGGATTGATGATCTCTGGCATGCCGCAGTTAATGGCCGGGGTAAGTATTTCAGTGCTTCCCGTCCTGACAAACTGGTGGCTTCGCTTTTGTATATTATGGAAGATATTATGGGCGGTCGGGTCGGATCCGGCGCCTCGGTAGCCATTAACGGTGATGAACTTTTCGCGACCATTGGCGATGACATACGCATCTTCCAGTCCAGTTATGACAGTGATTACTGGACAGGTGATGTACGGGCTTTCTCCTTTGAAGTTGATGGTGATGGTAATTTTACCGGAAACAGGACCCAGGAATGGTCGGCACAGGCACGTCTTGGCGCATTGATGAATGCTGACGGCTCCAATAATGCAACAGTTAGAAAAATTGTTACCTGGGATCCGGGTACTGTTGATACCAATGGTAACTGGACGGGTAAGGGTGGCGTGCCACTGCAACTGTCATCATTAACCGATGAGCAACAGAAATATCTTGCCGATTATTTTCGAGGAACCGCAACCTGCAGTATTTTGTCTGCCTATACTGGTGGTTCCCCGGACATGCTTCTTTCCTTCCTGCGCGGTGACAGGCGCCCCGAAACCTGTGGATACCGGGAACGAAAAAAGACTCTTACCAGCTTTAATCATGATACCCAGGAAATTATTCATGATAATGATAACCTCGAAGAGGCCTGGTTGGGAGATTTTGTCAATTCCAAGCCGATATACACTGATGGAGTTCTGTATGCCGGTTCCAATGATGGCATGCTTCATGCCTTCAAGATGACGGTTGGGGATTCGGACAATGGCAGGGAACTCTTTGCCTATATGCCGAATCTGGTATTTGATCATGTGAGGGAGTTGGCTGATTCTGCTTACAACCATAAGTTTTTTGTTGACGGTACCCCAGTGACACAAAAGGTCAAGACAGGGGCGAACAGCTATGAGTATTATCTTGTCGGCGGACTTGGCAAGGGCGGTAAGGGGTATTACTGTCTCAATATTACCAATGCAAAAGATGTGGTTTCCGAGGCCGGAGCCGCCAACCTGATACAATGGGAATATCCACAACCGGTCCCGGACAACATGATTCTTTCCGGATCCAATCGTTTTACCTTTACCGCGGGTATCGGCACAAACGGTGATGACCGGATTTCCGACGCATTAAATGGTTTTGGCGTTTTTGCAGCGGATGATTTCATTAGAATTATAGGGACAAATGATTATGCGAGAGAAATTACCAATGATGGTACCTACAAGGTAACTGCTGTAGCGTCAGACGGCAGCTGGATTGATGTCACTGCCGGCTCACTGGCGACCGGTTGCGGCAATCTGCAGGATGTGATCATCAGAAAGTCCATCTCCGATCCGGGAATGGGGTATTCCTATGGAACTCCTATCATTGTCAAGACAAATGCCAAAGTTGGTGATCCTGGCTACGGCTACCATGGTTATGTTGTTATCGTCGCCAATGGCTACGCCAGTGAGAAGGGAACAGCCAGTTTAAAAATTATCAACCTGCAAACCGGTAAACTTATCAAAACTCTGGAGACGGGTCATGGTCCGTTTAACGGACTATCTACGCCCAAGGCCATTGATGTGAATAATGACCTGAAGGTGGATTATGTCTATGCCGGTGATCTATTGGGAAATATGTGGAAGTTTGACCTGACATCCGATGAAAGTGCGGACTGGCAGGTCGCTTTTTGCAACAATCCCGACGCCACGGATCATTGCAAGGATATTGATTCAACTAATATTGCGGAACCTCTATTCACGACATCTGCACATCAGGCCATTACCGGAGCGCCTGATGTAATGCATCATAAGGATTATTACGGATATATGGTTATTTTTGGAACCGGACGTTATCTTGGCATGCCTGATCTTGATAATACGGATACTCAATCAATTTATGGTATTTGGGATTGGGCCCCGGATAACTGGGATAAGGGATATCTGGGCACCAGGATCGACAATATCTCGACCATTCCACATGTGGCTGAATTGTCGAACTGGACGGTAACTGATGTTGGAGGTAAGAAGATTAATACACTTTTACGGCAGGAAATATGGTGTGAAGGCATCCTTAAGGAAGATCTGAACAATAATGGAAATACCAATGATCCTGGTGAAAATTTTGGCTATTATCGAGTTCCATCAAATTATAAAGGCGACTGGACAACCAGGAAAACAAAGGATTTAGACAGTTCCCATCCTCTCTACAACAAAGATCTAAATGGTGATGGTGTGGTTGATAAATGGGACAGGGCGCCGGTGGCAAATTTAGGGTGGTATTTTGACTTGCCGGGAAAAATTTCCGGAAATCCTCTGTTCAGCTGCAATATTCCCGATACGGTCCAACGTGATCTTGGGGAACGGGTTACCTCTGATGCTATGATCCGCGATGGCAGAGCGATATTGATTTCCTTTATGAAGGAAGGTAACAGATGTACAGGAGGGCTTTATTCTTTCATAAATGAACGTGATGCTGATAATGGTGGTATGCCGTTCAAATCTGTAATTGATGTCAACGGCGATGGCCAGGTAAATGAAGAAGACCTGGTGGAGATTACGGTTGCCGTTGAAGGGGGTGGGGGCTTGGTACATTTTCTTGGAGTACCGACGGACAAAGGATATGGCGGTCATTTGTATGGTCCTGTTATCCTCCAGGATAATG